>URWL01000211.1 GCA_900551465.1 uncultured Blautia sp.
TAGATGTATTTAGCTTTCGGAAGCAGGAAAACAGCGATTTCCGGGATGCTTCCACAGAGCATGGGATCAAGCTTCTCAGCGTAGAAAAAGATGGTGATGTAAACTTTATGGTTTATGGTTACATGAGCCGTGGAAATCATGAAGGATACAGTGGAGTGGGAGTTTACCACTACAGTAATGACCAGAATATGGTTGAGGAAAAAGTATTTATACCGAGCACAGAGTCCTATGAGTTCCTTAATGACGATCTGGGTATTCTTTCCTATGTAAACAAGGAAAATCAGCTTTTCCTTGTGCTGGCAAAGGATCTTTATCAGATCAACATTGATGAGAGCAGTTATGAGATACTGGCAGAAGGAATCAACAGTGATAATTTCGTAGTTTCCGATACCAATGCTCATGCAGCCTGGATCGTGTCCCAGGGAGAGAACGCAGGACAGATAGAACTGATGGATTTTGATTCACAGGAAATAAGAATGATAGCTCCGGCAGAAGCCCAGGAGCTTCGTACTCTGGGATTTATGAACGAGGATCTGATCTACGGTATTCTGCAGAACGGTGACATCATTACAGATGAAAACGGTCATTCCACAGAAGGGCTGACTTCCTTTAGAATCGAAGATTTTAAGGGGAACCTGAAAAAAGAATACCATCAGGATGGGCTTTATATTATAAATGTGACAATTGGACGGACGCTGATGGAGTTCCAGCTGGCGGCAAAGACGGAGAAAGGCTATTCTGTCCAAAAAAAGGATAATATCATGAATAATGGAAATACCACTGCTAAACTGGTGTCTGTGGAACAGACCAGTTCGGACAGACAGGGAACAATGACCCGTCTGACTTTTGAAGACAGTCCGGAATCAGATAAACCGCTGATCCTTCATGCAAAAATGCGCAGTGTAAAAGAGCATGTGGTAGAACTTCAGGTGGAAACTCCGGAAGAAGAACTGTATTATGTATATGGAAAAGGCGGGCTGGACAGCACATGGACCAATCCGGCTTCAGCAGTAAAGAGGGCGGATGCTCTTACCGGTGTAGTGCTGAACCGTGCACAGCAGTATGTATGGGAAAGAGGAAACGTCAAAACTCAGATTACCTTGAATACAGAAGATATCCCTGATATTATAAAGTCAGGCTCCTGGGATAAAAAAGTTCTCCAGGAAGGTATGGGAGATCAGGGAACGATCATAGATCTTACCGGATGCAGTCTGGAAAATATCCTTTATGAGATCAGTGCCCAGAGAGCGGTGATCGTTAAGACAGGTGAAAATTCAAGCAGAGTGATCGTAGGATACGATGAGTACAATACCTGGCTTTTGGATCCGGCAACAGGAGAAGTGAAGCCCTATGGGCTGAATGACAGTACAGCATTGTTCCAAAAAGCCGGAAATGTTTTTATCACATATCTGGAGGCTGTGAAATATTAAACACAGTACTCCTGAAAAATAAAGAAAAATGAAGAAAAGATTCTTCGGAAATGGGAGGCAGCAATATGCAGAAAGAGCTGATGGAGAAATTCAAAGAGGTTTACGGTGAAGGTGGAGAAATTCGTCAATATTTTGCACCGGGACGTGTAAATCTGATCGGAGAGCATACCGATTATAACGGAGGTCATGTATTTCCATGTGCACTGACTCTTGGAACATACGGACTTGCAAGAAAAAGAGAGGACAGAAAACTTCGCTTTTATTCTGCAAATTTCACCAGACTTGGTGTGATCGAAACTTCTTTGGACGACCTTGTTCCGTCAGATGAAGCAGGATGGACAAACTATCCAAAGGGAGTGATGTGGGCATTTGAAAAAAGAGGAGTTAAGCTTGACACAGGTGTGGATTTCCTTATTTACGGAAATATTCCAAATGGTTCTGGTCTTTCCTCTTCTGCATCGCTTGAAGTTCTTACCGGACTGATGTTAAAAGATATGTTTGGTGTAGAACAGTTTTCCATGCAGGATCTTGCTTTGATCGGACAGTATTCCGAGAATAATTTTAATGGAATGAACTGCGGCATCATGGATCAGTTTGCCAGCGCTATGGGCAAAAAAGACTGCGCTATCTTCCTGGATACCAGTACATTAAATTATGAATATGCTCCGGTGGCACTGAAAGATGCAAGGATCGTGATCACCAACAGTAAAGTAAAACACAGCCTGGTAGGATCTGCATATAATGACAGAAGAAACGAGTGCGAAACAGCTCTCGAGGAACTGAAAAAGGTAATTGACATCAAAACCCTTGGAGACCTTTCCGAGGAAGAATTTGAGGCACATAAGGATGCCATTACAAGCGATATCTGCCGTAAACGTGCAAAACATGCTGTTTATGAAAACCAGCGTACCATCAAAGCAGTGAAAGCTCTGAAAGAGGATAATGTAGAAGAATTCGGCCGTCTTATGAATGCTTCTCATGTTTCTCTTCGCGACGATTATGAAGTTTCCTGTGAAGAGATCGACATTCTGGTAGATCTTGCATGGAAGATCCCGGGTGTGATCGGTTCCCGTATCACCGGAGGCGGATTTGGCGGCTGTACAGTCAGCATTGTAAAAAGTGATGCAGTAGATACCTTTATTGACACCATTGGAAAACAGTATAAAGAAAAGGTTGGTCATGAAGCAGAGTTCTATGTAGTAGATATCGGTGACGGAGCTCATGTGATCGCATAAAAAACAGGGGGACAGGCACATGTTAAGTAGAAGCATCAGAAAACTGGTACAGTATGGAATCGAAACAGGGCTGACACCGGAGTGTGAAAAAAATTACACGATCAATCTTCTTCTGGATGTATTCCATGAGGAAGAATATCAGGAGCCGGAAGAGAATTTTACAGACGTAGATCTGGAGGAGACTCTGAAAGAACTTCTGGATGAAGCAGTAAAAAGAGAGCTTATTGAGGATAGTGTGGTTTACAGGGATCTGTTTGACACCCGTCTTATGAATTGCCTGATGCCAAGACCTGCTCAGGTTCAGAAGGAATTCTGGGACAGATATGAGAAGAGTCCGGAAGAGGCAACCGATTATTTCTACAAATTAAGCCAGGACAGTGATTATATCCGGCGTTACCGTGTTAAAAAAGATCAGAAATGGTCTGTGGAAAGTCCTTATGGGGATATTGATATCACCATTAATCTTTCTAAACCGGAAAAGGACCCGAAAGCCATTGCAGCCGCCAAGAACGCAAAGACAAGCAGCTATCCCAAATGTCTGCTCTGTGTGGAAAACGAAGGTTATGCAGGACGTGTGAACCATCCGGCAAGAGAAAACCACAGGATCATTCCTATCACTGTAAACGACAGTCCATGGGGATTTCAGTATTCTCCTTACGTATATTACAACGAGCACTGCATTGTATTTAACGGACAGCATACTCCGATGAAGATTGAGAGAAATGCGTTTATCAAGCTTTTTGATTTTGTAAAACTGTTTCCTCATTACTTCCTGGGGTCAAATGCAGATCTTCCTATCGTAGGAGGCTCTATCTTAAGCCATGATCATTTCCAGGGAGGACATTATACCTTTGCCATGGCAAAAGCTCCTATTGAGAAGTATGTGACCATTCCAGGATATGAGGATGTGGAGGCAGGCATTGTCAAATGGCCTCTCTCTGTTCTCCGCATCCGTCATAAAGACGAAAAGCGCCTGATCGATCTCGCTTCTCATGTACTGGAAGTATGGAGAGGATATACAGACGAAGCTGCCTTTATCTATGCAGAGACAGATGGTGAGCCTCACAATACCATTACTCCGATTGCACGTAAAGTGGGAGAAATGTTTGAACTGGATCTGACTCTGAGAAACAATATTACGACAGAAGAGCATCCTCTTGGTGTATATCATCCTCATGCAGAGTATCATCATATCAAAAAAGAAAATATTGGTTTGATCGAGGTTATGGGACTTGCTGTTCTTCCTGCACGTCTGAAGGAAGAACTGGAGCTTCTGGAGGAATATATCCTGACAGGAAAGGATATTGCCTCCAACGAAAAAATAGAAAAGCATGCGGAATGGGTACAGAAATTCCTCCCGAAATATACCAACATAAACAAAGACAATATACATGAGATTCTTCAGAAGGAAGTTGGCAATGTATTTGTTCATGTACTGGAGGATGCCGGCGTTTATAAATGTACAGAGGAAGGCAGAGCTGCCTTTATGCGTTTTATAGAAAAACTCTGATTTCCGGAAAACTCCTGTATTTACACCTTGCAGGAACACAATGAATGGGATATACTAGAAAGCGAAACGGACGCCTGGGCGTCTGCTTCGCTTTTTATGATTTTTATGAAACAGAGAGAGGAAATAGATTATGAAACTTACAACAGTAAAAGATATTTACACAGACCGCCAGACTTTTCTGGACAAAGAAGTTACAGTAGGCGGATGG
>URWL01000212.1 GCA_900551465.1 uncultured Blautia sp.
CGATACACAGATCCCATGGTCGCACGTATCACTTTTGGATTGGTAATATCTACACAGGTCTTCGTAAGGAAAACCCCGTCAACCCCGGCTCCCTCCGCTGTTCGGAAAATTGTTCCCGCATTTCCCGGATCCTGCAGGTCTTCCAGGACTACGATAATAGGATTTTCTTTTCCAACAATTTCCTCTATATGATAAGAAGGCTTACGCAAAACTGTCAGAACTCCCTGAGGGGTCTGCGTATCGCTCATCTGGCGGAAAACAGAATCTGCAACTGTCTCCCAGGATGTTTGAGAAGCCTTTTTCATTACTTCATCGTCCTCTTCCATGGATTCTGCCACATAAACTTTGTCGATCCAGGAAAGTGGTGCCTCCAGAAACATCTTTCTTCCCTCTGCGATAAAAAGCCCCTGCTCCTTCCGGGCTTTTGCTTTCTGATTCAGCTTAATGATATTTTTTACCTGACTGTTCTGCAAACTGGTGATCATCCGTAAAACTCCTTTATACACAAGAGAGGCCCCCTGATGGTGACCTCCGCTGTATCTTACTTACTGTTTTTTGTAATTATGAGAAAGAGAATTGCATACTTCCCACATATACGGAGAAATATCTTTTTTCATTGAAAGAGCTTCGTTGATATCAAAGTCAACAAACTCACCATGGCGATATCCTACCACGCGGCAGGTTTTTCCCTGTACCAGAAGGTCAACGGCAAGTGCACCCATCATGGACGCATATACACGATCCATACAGCTTGGACTTCCGCCTCGCTGCATATGACCCAGAATAGTGGCACGTGTCTCAATTCCTGTAGCAGCTTCAATACGCTTTGCCATGGCCTCTGAATGACCAATGCCTTCAGCATTGATAATAATATGGTGTTTTTTTCCTGCTTTACGGCTGGCAATGATATTATTGATCAGCTTCTGCTCATCATAATCATATTTCTCCGGGATCAGAATATCCTCCGCACCGTTGGCAATGCCGCACCACATAGCAAGATACCCTGCATTACGTCCCATAACCTCAATAATACTGCATCTTTCATGAGATGTAGAGGTATCTCTTACCTTATCAATAGCCTCCATAGCTGTATTTACAGCTGTATCAAATCCAATCGTATATTCTGTACAGGCAACATCCAGGTCGATCGTAGCCGGAACACCGATCGTGTTGATCCCCAGATTTGCAAGCTTCTGCGCACCTGCAAAAGAACCGTCTCCGCCGATTACAACAAGTCCGTCAATTCCATGTTTTCTGCAGATCTTCGCGCCTCTCTCCTGTCCTTCCGGTGTACGGAATTCCGCACATCGTGCAGTATACAGAAGCGTACCTCCGCGTTCGATCGTATCGGATACATCTTTCGCAGACATGTCTGTAATTTCCTCGTTTAAAAGCCCGTTATAACCCTTATAAATACCTTTTACGTTCAGCCCGCTGCTTAAACCTCTTCTGACTACAGCGCGAATCGCAGCATTCATTCCCGGCGCATCACCGCCGCTGGTCAATACACCAATGGTTTTGATCTTTTTTTCTGCCATGATTTTATTCCTCCATCTTCCAGATTTCCTGATGTCAGTACAGAAAATCTCATCTGTTTTACACATATTCGGTTATAGTTTATAGCATTTTTACAAGTTTTTCAATACTCTTTGCACAAGTAAATATGGATTTTCTCCTTTATTTATTATGCTTTTTAATGCTTCTCACAGACTATTATATCTAATTTCCCATTATAATTACAATATTTTAAATTATTTATATCATTTTGGCGTAAACTCATTACATTTAAAATACCCTGTGAAGAAAAATAAAGCTTCTTCACAGGGCTAATAAATTTCCTTTTCCAATTATATTTTTCTTTACATAAAAAAATTGAAATGTTAAACTTTTATTGTTATATTTTAATGAGCCTGCGTGCGTGGAGGATAAAAATGAACAAAATCGGACAGCAAATCAAATTATACAGAAAGAAAAAGGGATATACATTAGAGGGTCTGTCAGAACGCTGTGGATTGTCTACCAGTTATTTAAGCCTATTGGAAAGAGGAAAAAACAATCCTACAATACTAACGATACAGGAAATATGCGCAGCCCTTGATATATCAATATCTGATTTATTTAATGATATAGAAAAAAACAGATTTATTATACGGAAAGACGAAAGAGAATTAATCTTTTCCGAAAAAGATACCGTAAAATATTATTCTTTATCTGACAGAGCATGGCCGGTACAGTTAATTACAATAGAAGTATCAGATTCTATTGAACACACCTCTCATAAACACGTTTTCTCTGAAATTGGTTTGGTTTTAGAAGGTAAAATGAAAATAACAATTGATGGTGAAACTACAGAAATATCAAAAGGAGACAGTTTATACATCATGCAGGGAAGTGAACACAGCTTTTATAATATCGGTGATGTACCATGTATTTCCTTATGGATCCAGGTTCGGAAACCCGAAGAAAAGTGAATTGTACTATAATATAACCAGCAGAAACAGCCCGATACTATTTTATCGGGCTGTTTCTGCCAATACCTGTAATAAGATCTGTATAAAATATTTTACCTTGCGGCATCACGAGCATCCTGTTCTCTTGCAAGCTGCTCTCCGCATGGAGTAATACAAAGCCCGCCTTTGCATGTACATCTCAGTTCGGACGGCAGCTGTTTACCTACTCGGAATAAGGTTTCAGCCGTCTGATCCAGGGGAATCAACGGATCGAATCCACCCATGACCATATTTGCAGATATAACCGCATTTGCGGCGGACATTGCATTTCTGTTGATGCAGGGAATCTGCACAAGACCTGCAACCGGATCACAAATGGTACCTAAAATATTCTGTACGGCACAGGACGCGGCCATACATGACTGCTCAGGTGTTCCGCCCATCAGGTAAACCAACGCGCCTGCCGCCATTCCGGAGGCTGCACCTGGCTCTACCTGGCATCCATAAAGTTCTGCAGAATAATTACAATCTTTGCTCATTACAATTCCAATTACAGAAGTAACAAACATTGCTTTTACTTTCTCTTCCCAGGTAACTCCCATATGGTTCGCTGTTCCAAGAACTGCTCCCGGGAAAATACCCGCCGATCCGCCTGTAGGCGCACACAAAACAACGCCCATGGCACTGCTGTATTCCATTGTGGCCATTGCCCAGGGAACTGCTGTATTCAGCACACCCATATCAAGCGCTTTTGGATTTTTCTTTACATAGTTCTCAACTTTACCGGCTGTGGGACTGATGATACCAGCCATATCGATATCGCCCTTTAACGCCTCCTTTGAGCTATGTTCCATTGTTTTAACTACGCCTTCCATGTATTCCCATACTTTATCATATGTCCATCCACTACGGGCCATCTCGTATTCCATTCCCAGTTCCCACAGCTCTTTTCCTGTTGTTTCTGCAACAGCGAGCATTTCAGCAGCACTTACAAACGGAAACTCTGCATGACGATTAGAAGGTACTGCAAGAACAGGTTTTACATATCTTACTTCTGTTACATGCTCCATGTTCTTTACATTTAACAAAAATTTTTCCGAAACGTCCTCACGTTGTTTTAAATTAATAAGACTTTTTCCTTCATATGTAGAAATTGCGTTTCCTTCGTCAGCCGGAAGTTCAGACTGTAGCTGAGCCATGAGCTTCTGTGCATCTTCTTCACAGTGATCCGTAAATATAAGAACTTCATAACAATCTCCAACAATTGCAACAGGAAAACCATCTACCTGCAGCAATTTAACAGTTCCGCCGCCTGTAGAATCCGAATGTACCTCAACAATCCGTCCTTCTGTGTTTTCAAGTGTTAAATGAGAAATATTTGGTACAATCGGCGGGAAATCTTCAATTACAAATTCAATATCAACACCTGCTTTTTTGGCATCTGCAAAAGCAGTACGAAGCGCCGGATCCTCAGGTCTTCGGCCTAATAAACCATTTACATAGCCCATATCAGAACGCTGGCCCTTGTACATCAATGTATATGCACCATCTTTTGCAAATGCAACAGTTGCTTTCTTTAAAGTACCAGGAAGCAGTTGTTGAGCCAGATAACCAATTCGAGATGGACCACAGGTATGCGAACTGGAAGGACCAATCATAATTGGCCCTACAATATCGTTAAATATACTTGGATTTTGTCTTTTCATGCTATTTCACCACTTTCTGCTATTTTAAAAACTCTTCTTCTGTATTTTTCCCCATATCATCTATTGTTATTTTAAATATAATGTAATAAAATAAAAATGTCAATAAAATTATTATATAATACTAAAAAATTCTAAATATATTTTTTATATATATTAAGTCTGTCTCTTATACACATCTGACGCTGCC
>URWL01000213.1 GCA_900551465.1 uncultured Blautia sp.
TATATCTTTTATAAAATAGCAGAAAAAACAAACAATTTTCAGAACAACATATACGAAGAAAATTATTGCAAAATCATACACAATTTGTTATAATACAGTTTATCGGGGTATGGCGTAGCTTGGTAGCGCGCGCGGCTGGGGGCCGCGAGGTCGCAGGTTCAAATCCTGTTGCCCCGATTTTTCCTTTAAAATCAAGGGTTTCGAGACATTGCGCAAACATATGTTTTGATTACTCTTGATTATTTTTTTCCTTTACTCTGTATCTATTGCTGCTTCGCTGCTTTTTACGATTGGAATTATATTTTCAACAAAATGGTTATGAGAATATCCATCATAACGTTTTTTACGATTATAAAATGTAAGTGAAGCACTTCTAGTCTCCATATCAAGTGTCGCTTCCCCATAAGCGATATCCTGAGGTCTGACTCCATATTGAGGGCTTCCCACGTTTATGATATTCACATTGGGGGTATTTGCTTCTGCTTTTTCCAAATAATAACGGAGGATCTGTTTTTCATATATTTGGTAATTACCCAGTGGAATTCCTTTAACAGTTGCGGAAAGAACTGCATTCCCGTTTCCATCTCTTGTATATCCTCCTGGTGTATACACCACAGTCTCTTCATACCTCCTCTGCATGCCATAACTGTCACTCCCTGTTATCACAAAAGAAAAAGTAGGATTTCCATGTGCCCAGATAATCTCCTCTTCTTTAATCTTTTTTATCACTGTGATCTGACCAAGCGGAAGTTGTTCCGGTTCATTTAATGCTTCTAATTCCAAAATCTGACCATTTCTTTCAAGGACGATTTCCTTTTCCCAGTTTCCATGATATCCATCCGGCGCTTTCATCTCTTTTATTAAAAATCTGCCTTTGTTATCCTCTGTGATCTCCAGATCCGAGCAAATATAAAGCTTTCTGTCTCTATGAAAAATAAAATCCTGTCGTTCTGCTGTTTCTGCATAGGCTCCTTTTGCTTCACTCCATGCATATGCTTTGAATTCTGCTCCTGAAAGAACTTTTCCTGTTACAGAATCCTTTTTTCTGATATAAACAGATCCATATTTTCCTGGTATGGGATCATTCCTTACATAAAACTGCAGCTGCACATTTGAATCAGAAAGTCTTATTTCCTGACTCCAGCTTCCCTGATAACCTTCAGGATTTTTTGTTTCTAAGATTTTATATTTTCCAAGATTATCATCTGTAATCTGCAATTTTTCACTTCGATATACTTTTGAGTCAGCATCATATTCCAGAATTTTACCTTCTGAACGATAGCTGTATGTGGTCTGATCCCATTCATAAATCTGAAATTCCGCCCCCTGCAAAAAACTTCCCGTCACAGAATCAAGCTTTCGTATTTCTACTTTTTGCTCCTTTACCGGAGTATTCTCTACGCGATAAAAGAAACTGCGGTTTGTCCCGTTTTCTGTTAATACAAACTCCTGGCTCCAGCTTCCGGTATATCCAGCAGGATTCTTTGTTTCTATAATCTTATATTTACCCTGGTTATTTTCACTGTAAATCAGACCATCGGCCATATATCTTCTCTGATCTGCCTGATAAGTCAGCCGGCGCCCGTTTTCATATCTTCCAGATGTTTTATTCCACGTAAAAAGTGTGAATTCCGCATCTGACAAATGAATATCCGTTCCCTCAGCTACTTTCTCTACCGATACCGAACCTTGTATATCAGGGTCATTTGTCACATAAACAGGTGTTGTTTTTCCTGCGGAAACTGTACAGGGTACAGTTTCTGATGATATCAGATATCCTGGAGCTGCTGTTTTTTCTTTAATATAATAGTTTCCCGGTATCAGGTCATTGAAAATGATCTGTCCGTTTTCATTGGTCGTTTCTTCAGCAACTACCGTATCTTTTTTGTTCATCAGTATTCCACCACTGTACAAATCCTGCGCTGCATATAAAGAATATACTGCACCTTTTACCGGATGTCCTGTCTGCGAACAGGTCTTTTTCAAAGCAATCGTTCCCATTGGCTGAAAAACAAGATTTAATTTCAGAAGTCCTCTGTCCCCCTGATACACGCAGGCACCAAAATCCTGGATATCCATTCCAGTCTGTACAGATCCGTCTACCAGAATATATTTAACCGGACGAAGCAGCATTTTCCAGGAAAAATATTTGACACCTGAAACCTTTTTGGGATAAACCACACGAAAACAATATCCGTTTTTTAACTGCACACTGTTTCCCTTTTTTAAAACAGCAGGTCTTTCCGGATTCTTTTTTGCCTCTGCTTCACTGGTCCAATATACCAGCTGCCATACATCACTGTTTCCTCTCCAGACAGTCATTCCATTTCCTGTTTTCCCCTGATCAACAACCGAACATAAGGGAGAAATCTGAAACCCTTTTTCAAACTCTGTCTCCAGCCAGCTAAAGCCGGAAGACGGTCTGCTTCTATAAAGGATCATATTGATATTTAGTGGATTTGCAGTTACTATATTTCCGCTTTTATCCATAGCCCGGATCTTCACTGCACTTCTATTAGGAATTGTCTGACCTTTGATCTTATTTATAAAACGCACCAGACCTACATGCTCAATCTGAGACTGTGTAGCTCCATTTACATCATTAGCATATACCTTGGATAATGCCTGATGTGTAAATACATATCTGTTTTGCCATTTTGACCAGTTTACATGTGAACAGCTTGGATCGTAATCATCACAGATGTCACCAGGTCCTCCATAACCAAAATACAGTATTTTCTTTATGGTTGAATTGGAAAAAAAACGAACGGCCTCCGGTTTCAGATCAATACCCGCGTCCCCAGTATTGTCGATTCCCATCTTTGATGCCTTTAAACAATACAAAGGAGCTCTTTTTATATTTCCATCAGAATCCACATATTCTATGTACCTTACTCTGGCATGTATAGCAGAACTGGATGTCCAGACCTCATCACAATTTGCGATTACCGATGTAGAGATCAGACGATAACGTCCTGGCTTCAGCGGAGCTGCAGATGCTTTTCCCTCCGTATATCCTGCAGATTCCAGTTCTTCTTCTCCAATAGCTGAAAGAGAAGCCGGAGCAAATCCTATCACCCGTCCTTCTTCAATCTCTTCAATCACTTGTTCCTCCTCAGTAGTTTCTCCTGACAGAAACTGTGCATTGTCCTCAGTCAAAAAAGTACCAGTAAATTCTTCCATTATTTCCGTTTCTTCCTGATCGTCTATGATATCTGATATCTCATTATCCGGAATATCCTGCGGCAGAGAAGAATCCTCTTGAGAGCCCGTCTCATTTTCTGTATCAGGAGCATCCTCCTGATCTATATTTCCATCTTCATCTACAAAGATATCCTCTCCAAAAATATCTTCCGCATCATTATTTGCAAAGTTTTCTGTACTGTCTTCCAGAGTCTGTCTTTCCATTTGTTCCGCTCCAGGCGCTGAAAGCCCCAGCACTGCTGCAAGCAGCAGGCTGACTATTGCTTTTTTCACTCCTTCCGCCCTCCTTTCCTCAATATCAGACATGCCAAACCAATAAGGGCTGACATTCCGGAACAGAAGAAAACAAGAACTGTCGTTTCCGGATCAAGACCATCTGATGTTTTCACCGGTGATCTTCTTCCGGCAGGCCTCTCAGGTTCATATTCTCCTGTCTGAGGAGTTCTTTCCGGTGCCTCCGGTTCCTCTTCATTTACAGTGAAGATCCATTGAACATCTGCCTTTCTCAAAGCATAGGAATTGTCCCATTCAGCCGGTACATCAAGTATAAATTTCATCTTTCCATTCTGTCCCGGCTGAAAGATTCCAAGAGAATGCTCTTTTTCCATTCCAGGAGAGTCCAACGTTCCCTTGTACAGTTTTTTATCATTCATAAAAATCGCAAGCCGGATTCCTTTCAGCAGTTCCAGTTGACTGCTGTCCTGCCCTTTCACATCCGTATGAAAAAACAATTCTGCCTCTTTCTCTGTTGTGTTCGAAACATCCACCACATCTTCAAAATGGTCTCCAGGCATGGCGGTTCCAAGATTAACAAAAAAATCTCCAGGAACAGAAACAAGTTTATGCGCCTTTCCGTTGAATTCCACAGAAAGATCCATCTTCTCGCCTCTGCATGATGCGGCACCGTCTTCTTCATGCACACAAAGCTGTATTTTCTGGTTTCCCCACGGAGACATTCCGGCAAAATCCGGAACAAAGTTTGCCGCCTGGATTGCTTCTGCCTGTATTATAATTCCTAACTTCTGGTCTGAATGTTCTTTTCCCCACCCAGCCGGCACCGTCACTTTCTGGAACAGATCAGCAGACTCTTTTCTTTTTAGTATCCTGGTGAAATAATAGT
>URWL01000214.1 GCA_900551465.1 uncultured Blautia sp.
ATAACGTCCGGTGGAGGTGACTCCCAGACCAGTGCAACAGAAATAAACCGCCTTCTTTACAGAAGGTAAGGGTGGAAAGGCAGTGTAAGAGACTACCGCCGTTGTGGTAACAGAACGGGCACATGTAAACTCCATTTGAAGCAAGACCGAAAAGAAAGCGATACGGCGGCCCGTCGTGCTTTCAGGTGGGTCGCTTGAGCCGTCCGGCAACGAACGGCCTAGACAGATGATCACCCAACGACATAACCCGGCTTATCGGTCTGCTTGCGTACAAAGAAACCCCGGAATATTTCCGGGGCTTTTTTGTAAACTTATTTATTTCGTTTTCCTCTGTACTTTTCTTCGCAGTACATGCATCTGTAAATTTCTTTTTCTTCATCAGCCAGGAAAAATACATGATCCAGGCCCTGTTCAATAGATGTAATGCAGCGTGGATTCTTGCATTTGATCACATTGGTGACTTTTTTAGGAAGCTTCAGTTCCTTTTTCTCAACAATCTTTTCGTCTTTGATAATATTGACAGTAATGTTGTGATCAATAAATCCAAGGATATCAAGATCCAGTTTTTCTACAGGACATTCTACCTTAATGATATCTTTGACGCCCATTTTATTGCTGCGGGCATTTTTGATGATGGCAACAGTACAGTCCAGTTTATCCAGTTTCAGGTCATGGTAAATGGTCATGGCCTTGCCTGCTTTGATATGGTCAAGTACATAGCCTTCGCGAAGAGCTCCAACGTTTAACATGATACATCCACCTCCAGTAATGTGAGAATCAGGGCCATACGGACATATACACCGTACTGTGCCTGTTTAAAGTAAGCAGCTCTAGGGTCAGAGTCTACTTCAACTGCGATTTCGTTTACACGAGGCAGCGGATGAAGGATATACATATCTTCCTTGGCGAGCTCCATTTTCTGTTTGTCCAGTATGTAAAAATCTTTCATACGGACATAATCTTCTTCATTAAAGAAACGCTCCTTCTGAACACGGGTCATATAAAGGATATCAAGCTGAGGAAGCGCATCTTCCAGTCTTTCTACCTCCTGGAATTCGATGTCGTTTCGGGAAAGGACATCTTCGCGGATATAACTTGGTACGCGAAGCTCTTCCGGAGAAATCAGAACAAACTTTACATTTTCGTAGCGGACCAGAGCCTCGATCAGTGAGTGGACAGTACGGCCGAATTTCAAGTCTCCGCACAGACCAATGGTAAGGTTATCAAGTCTTCCCTTCAGGGAACGAATCGTAAGAAGGTCGGTAAGGGTCTGAGTCGGATGCTGATGACCGCCGTCGCCGGCATTGATCACGGGGATAGAAGAAGACATGGAAGCAACTAAAGGTGCTCCCTCCTTAGGATGACGCATAGCGCAGATGTCTGCATAGCAGGATGTAACGCGGATTGTATCGGCAACACTTTCGCCTTTGGCAGCAGAACTGGAGTCGGCGGAAGAGAAGCCTAATACGTTGCCGCCAAGGTTCATCATAGCTGCCTCAAAGCTTAAGCGTGTACGTGTACTTGGTTCATAAAATAAGGTTGCAAGTTTTTTGCCGTCACATGCGTGGGCATACTTCTCGGGGTTCTTTTCAATGTCGTTGGCCAGGGTAAGAAGCTTATCAAGCTCTTCCACAGAAAAGTCCAACGGGCTCATTAAATGTCTCATGTAGTACCTCCTGTTTGGTTAAAAGAATCAGAAACAGATTCCTGAAAATTCTCTTAATCCATCATATAATAGAAGGCTCTTTTTTTCAAGATGATTTTGTAAGTATTTTTTCAAAAAAAAGACCTGCGGCGAACCATACAGGCGCATAATCCAAACGGATCACTCCACAGAAATGAAATGGAGTATGACTGTAATCCCAGGGACAGATTCCAAAGTGTTTGAGAATACTTCCGCTTATAAATTCTGTGGTAAAAATACCGGCGGTATAAAGGCTGCCTCGGAGGAGAACAGGGACGGATGCAATGTATCTGTATAGAGGAGAGATCACCGCAGCACAGCCGTAAATAGGAAACATCAGAAGAGAGGTTTTTCCCATCATGGTTCCCTGACCATCCAAAAGCGAATGAAGACCGGTCCAGAAGATTTCCATGCACCATCCTAGAGCGCCGCAGAGAAGAAAGTTTCGTTTCATATAAAACAGTCCTTTCTGAAAGAATACGTTATAAACCATTCTGCTTACATTTTACATAAATTTAACTTTCTTATAGTATTGCCTGTACTTGAAAAAACAATACGCAAATGCTAAACTTACTGTAAGTAGTCTGTCACAGTGCTACAGTGCAGTGAGGACTGACATTTTTACAAAAGGAGAAACATACATGACAGATTTGCAGGAATGCAGAAAAGAAATAGATGAGATTGACAGTCAGATCCTTCAGCTTTTTGAAAAGAGAATGAAGGTTTGTGAGGATGTCGCACAATATAAAATTGAAACGGGCAAGCAGGTTCTGGATTCTAAAAGAGAGCGGGAAAAACTGGATACACTGGGGTCCCGCGCTCATGGGGAGTTTAATTCTCTTGGTATTCAGGAAGTTTTTCAGCAGATTATGGCGATCAGCAGAAAACGCCAGTACCAGCTTCTGACCGCAAATGGAGTGGGAGAAGAAAAAGATTATCAGATGGTAGATCAGCTTCCATTGAAAGGTGTCAACGTAGTATTCCAGGGAGTGGAGGGAGCTTACAGCTATGCGGCCATGCGCGCTTATTTCCCGGAGGAAATCAAAAGCTACCATGCAGATACCTTTCGGGAGGCAATGGAGGAGGCTGCATCCGGACGGGCAGATTATGCGGTCCTTCCCATAGAGAATTCCACCCAGGGAATCGTAACAGATATTTATGATCTTCTTACAGAATATCGGCTTCATATTGTGGGAGAGCAGGTGATTCCCGTAGACCACGTGCTTTTGGGGATTCCTGGAAGTTCTCTGGATAATATCCGGACCGTTTATTCTCATCCACAGGCTCTTGCCCAGTGCAAACTGTTTCTGGAAAGTCATCAGGAATGGAAAACTGTAAAAACAGAGAACACAGCTGCATCCGCAAAAAAGGTAAAAGAAGAACAGAAGATTTCTCAGGCTGCTATTGCCAGCAGGGCAGCAGGTGAATTGTTTGGTCTGGATATCCTGGCAGAAAATATCTGTCATAACGACCGGAATGTGACCAGATTTATTATAGTCAGCAGGAATCCGGTTTATGAGAAAAAAGCGCGGAAGGTCAGCGTGTGCTTTGAACTGCCTCATTCCAGCGGAACTCTCTATAATATGCTTTCCCATATTATTTATAATGGTCTGAACATGTCAAGAATCGAATCCAGACCTATTCCCGGAAAAACATGGGAATATCGCTTTTTCGTGGACTTTGAAGGGAACCTGGAGGATCCGGCAGTGAAAAATGCCATCAGGGGACTGGAAGCAGAATCCAATCGCATGCGCGTGCTGGGAAATTATGAATTGCAGGAGGAAGCCTGAATGTCAGGAATACAGGAATGTGTGCTCTACAGAAACATGGAGCATGGAGAAATGCTGGAAAAAATGACTCTGCTGATGGATGTGCAAATAAACAGTGAGAAGGAATTGCAGCAGAGAAAGTCTTTGTTTTTTGAATGTGTCAATGGTCTGATCGAAACAGCAGGATCTTATGGTTTTTCAGGAAATCTGTGGCATAATTATCTGACGTTTCTTCTGGTAAACCATGAAAATACATTCAGCAAAGCTTGTGAGATCCGTGGTACGGCAGAGGGAAGCATAAACCAACTGGCCCTTCACGATTTTGAAATTTTTCGAAAATTATATGAATTTGATCTGAAGATCTTTGATAAATGCTTTGAAACTACCTGTTGTGAGATCCTGTGCGATTATCATGGAGCAGACAATACAGGAAGAATGTTTAACCGCCGTATCCGTGACAGGATCTGTGAAATGAGCAGAACTCTGGCTGCGGCGGCAGATGCCCGGGAATTTATGGCTGATATGGTACAGTTTTACCGGGATTTTGGGGTAGGCAAGCTTGGACTGCATAAAGCATTTCGGATCGAGCATGATGAGAAGGGGAAGGTGATTATTGTACCGGTAACCAGGATCGCTCATGTGCAGCTTGAAGATCTGGTAGGCTATGAGATACCCAAGCAGAAGCTGATCGAGAATACAGAGGCTTTTGTATATGGAAGAAAAGCAAATAACTGTCTGCTTTTTGGAGATGCAGGAACAGGTAAATCTTCCAGCATCAAGGGGATCATCAATAAATATTATGATCAGGGACTTCGTATTATAGAGGTCTACAAGCATCAGTTTCAGGATCTGAATCAGGTGATCACCCA
>URWL01000215.1 GCA_900551465.1 uncultured Blautia sp.
TCAAAAACACTTTTAACTGAAGGTCCTATCTGGAGAAAAATGATGGCTTTTGCCGTCCCTATTTTTCTCGGCAATCTTTTTCAGCAGTTTTATAATACCGCTGACTCCCTGATCGTCGGAAATTTTCTTGGAAGCAATGCACTGGCCGCCGTAAGCTCTTCCGGAAGCATTATTTTTCTTCTGGTAGGCTTTTTTAATGGAATTGCTATCGGAGCCGGTGTAGTGATCGCCCGCTATTACGGTGCAAGACAAACAGACAATCTTCAAAAAGCCATACATACCACCGTTGGATTTGGACTGATATCCGGAGTTCTGCTGACCATCCTCGGACTTCTTCTGGTTCCCAAAATCCTGGTTCTGATGAAGACACCCGCAGACGTACTTCCAAACTCCATCTGCTACTTCCGGATTTACTTTCTTGGTTCCGTGGCCTTTGTTCTTTACAATAACTTTGTAGGAATCATGCAGTCTGTCGGAGACAGCAGACATCCGTTGTATTATCTGATATTTTCCTCTCTGGTCAATATCAGTCTGGATCTTCTGTTTGTAGGCGTATTCCACATGGGAGTAGGCGCTGCAGCTGCCGCTACGATCATCTCCCAGTTTATCAGCGCATTTCTCTGCCTTAACCGCCTTGCCAGAAAAAGCCCTGAAGAGTACCGGGTACATATCAGAAAAATCCGTCTGGATCCTTTTATGCTCCGTCAGATCATCAGCAACGGACTTCCTGCAGGACTCCAGAATTCCATCATCTCACTGGCCAATGTAGTCGTGCAGTCCAATATCAACAGCTTTGGAAATCTGGCTGTAGCCGGATGCGGCGCATACTCCAAGGTTGAAGGCTTCGGCTTCCTTCCTATCACCTGCTTCTCCATGGCTCTGACCACCTTTATCAGTCAGAACCTGGGCGCCGGAAAATACGATCGGGCAAAAAAAGGAGCACGCTTTGGCATTGGATGCAGCCTTATCATGGCGGAATGCATCGGGGTACTTATTTATTTTGCCTCTCCGGTACTTATTTCTGCTTTTAACAGCGATCCGGATGTTGTGGCATTTGGAGTACGTCAGGCACGAACCGTCACCTTATTTTATTTCCTGCTGGCATTTTCCCACTGTCTGGCAGGACTTCTCCGGGGAGCCGGAAAATCCATTATCCCTATGTTTGTGATGATGATCTGCTGGTGTATCATCCGTGTATCCTACATTACCATTGCCGTAAAGCTGATTCCATCTATCCAGGTAGTCTTCTGGGCATATCCTCTTACCTGGACTTTAAGTTCTGTTGTATTTCTGATCTTCTATCTGAAATCTGACTGGATGCATTTCCAGGTTAAAAGAAACAGCCCCTGATCATATCAGAGGCTGTTTCCGGAAAATGCTGAACTGACATTACAGATCTCATATCTAAAAGAGCTTATGACTCTTCTGCTTCAATTCCATCTGTTTCAATTACAAATTTTACTTTTCCATCCATATGACTATCCTGTCCGTCAAAGGCTTTATAGGATTTATCTGCATTTTCTACTGCTTTGATTCTTTCCATAACGGCTTTTACATCATCGTTTAACATATCTGTAATTTTCTGTATTCCCTCTTCGTCAAACTTCTCCATGCCGTCTTTTAATTTTGTAGAACCATCTTTCAGTTTTGTTGTTCCTGATTTCAGTTCTTTTCCGCCTGCTGCCAGCTTAGAAGTTCCATCTTTTAAGGCTGCCGCTCCATCTGCCAGCTTAGAAATTCCATCTCCTAAAGCATTTCCTCCGGATGCCAGTGCATTTCCTCCTTTTAAGAGCTCTGCGCTGCCCTGTTCAAGCTGAGAAGCACCATTATTTAAAGAAGCATTATTTGCAGTCAGTGCCTTAACACCTTTTTGTAGCTGCTGAGCACCAATGTTCAAAGCCTTGCTTCCGGCTGCCAGCTGATCGATACCGCCGCTAAGCTGTCCTGCACCTGCAGAAAGCTGCTGGATACCTGCATTTAAAGCCGCTGCTCCATCTGCTGCAGAAGAAACACCTGCGTTCAATTCCTCGTTTTTAGAAACCAGCGCTGTACTTCCTGCCTTTAACTGCTCTACCGCTTTCTGGAGTTTATCTGAAAGCTCTGTCAGATTATCCATAGGCTTCATTGCCTCTGCAAAGGACTGTGTTCCTTTTTTCAACGCTTCAGCTCCTGCTACTGCACTGGCTGTTCCCTCTTTCATAGCATTGATCTGAGCCTGCGCCTCTGAAAGTGCCGCATCAGCTCCGGGAATCTGTCCATTTACAGCATTCATTGCAGCCTGGATCTGCTGCAGTCCCTGAATTGCCGCATCAGCTCCGCCATTATCACCACCGGTTATCGGTACATTAATATTAGCCGATGTCTGGACACCTACGGAAACTCCAATACCTCCTAAGTTTGCCAGTACCGCCTGTTTCTGCTCTTCCGGGATGCCTGCTGCATCCAGAGCTGCGGCTACATTACTGCTCTGCTGCTGGTTTGCCTGTGCGTTTGCCTGCTCATTTACCAGTGCATTTTCCTGAGCAATAGCCGCATTTGCCTGTTCATTTACAGAATTTGTATCCACCTGAGGAGCGGACTGGCTGTTGATCAGATTTCCTATAATTCCAACAGCCTGGCCACTTAAGTCTCCTACCGTCTGTGCAGCGCTTTTTAACCCGCTGACACTGTCTCCAATTTTTCCTGCTGCGGCCTCAGCCTGTGACATACCCTGCTGTAAAGTTCCTGCCCCCTGGATCAGCTGTCCGGCGCCTTCTGTCAGACTCTTTATTGCCTGCGGAAGCTGGGATACCTGCCCCATCGACTGGCCCAGTTCACTTTTCAGCTGACCAATCCCCTGATCCAGAGCCGCTGTTCCGGCAGTATACGCCTGCACGCCCTGCTGAAGGCTTTTGGTTCCTTCTTCCAGTTTAGCACCTCCTGTACTAAGCTGTTCCACACCATTGATAAGGATTCCCTTTTTTTCATTCAGTGTTTCAATTCCGCTGTTCAGTTCAGATACGCCTTTTGCAGCCTGATCAATGCCATTTTCCAATTGAGCTGCACCGCTTGTATAAGCGCTTACACCTTTCTGAAGCTGTCCGGCGCCGCTTTTCAGAGAGCTCATTCCTGCAGTCAGTTTTGATATTCCTCCCAGAAGCTCTCCTTTCTTGCTGTTCATTGTATCAATTCCGTTTTTCAGCTGTCCGGCACCATCGTCTGCACTGTTCAATCCACTGACAAAAGTGTCTGCGGAACTGTCCAAAGTAGAAATTCCCTCCTGAAGTTCTTTGCTTCCTTTTACTAATGCCTCAGAAGAATCTGTCAGTGTATCCAGCTTCTCTTTTAAGTCATCTGTATCTGCTGCATCTCCCAGATTCAGATCTTCCAAAAGACCTGTCGTGGCAATTGTTGCTGTCATACCCAGAGAAAAATCCTTTACGTCTGCGGTCAGTTCCACATGATCCGGAATCTCAATCTCATCCAGTTCTTCCATATCTGAAAGCTTCAGGCTGTCTGCCAGTCCCGGAAATCCATAACCTACTGCAATATCATTGCTTCCGTCAGAAAGCACTTTTCCATTTACCATTTCTACATTTGTAAATGTATCTGCCGGAAGTATCATGGCAGTCATCATCATAAACGGTGTATAAATTTCTTCGGTTTTACCATTAACTTTTTCGGTTTTCTTCTCTTTATTTTCGTAATCGATACGAATCTTTACCTTTCCGCTTTTACCTGCCAGTTCTGATGCAGGAATCTCTCTTCCGTCCAGATAATATGTCAGTCTTACAGAAACCGGAAGCTCTTTTCCTGTTGTACCCTGATAATAAATGTCTTCTCCATCTGTATTCCAGGTAATCGTCCCGTCTTCATTTTTCTGAAAAGTTTCATCACCCTTTACATTTTCAATATCTGTCAGCCCACTTTTATCTTTCAGATTTTTCTCTTTTCCCTTATTTTTCAGCCAGTTGCTGACGATCACTTCTTCTGTATTTCCATTTTCATCTGCATTTACATAAACAGTCTGTTCCTTTTCCGCCAAATTTTCTGCTGCGGCCAATGCCGGAGTAACAGGTAAAACTACTGACATCAGCATTGTCATACCAACCAGGAGCGCCTGCACATTCTTCCTCTTCATGATAAAAACCTCCTATTTTCTCACTTTGAAATTTTTACTTGTAGCACAGATAACTCTGTCAAATATCCAGTACATAGCCGGTAAGAACAAAAGTACTGCACACATACTGATCAGTGCTCCTCTTGCCATCAGCAGGCACAATGAACTGATCATATCAATCTTAGAATAAATACCAACTCCAAAGGTTGCTGCAAAAAAGCTG
>URWL01000216.1 GCA_900551465.1 uncultured Blautia sp.
TTCCATACCAGACTTGGTTCGTAGGTATCCACAAGCTCCATCATCTGCTTATAAGAATAATCTGCATATTCAAAAGTAGGGCTTGCCGTTCCAAAGAGATCGTCGTCTTCAAAAATCGGATCATTTGCATACTGCCAGTCGATCAGTCCGGAATAGTAAAGACCCATACGGATTCCTTCCGCCCGTACTGCATCCGTCAGCTCTCCTGTGATGTCTCTCTTCGGTCCCATTTTTACACAGTTAAAATCTGTATACTTACTTGGATATAAGCAGAAACCATCATGATGTTTCGTTGTCAGTACCACATACTGCGCTCCGGCTTTTTTAAACAACTCTGCCCATTTTGCCGGATCCCAGTTTTCTGCCTTCCACATCGGGATAAAATCTTCATATTTAAAGTCTTTACCATACTTTTCCATGTGATGCTCATAGGTAGGACCTTTTCCTATATTCAAAGAATTGTAATACCACTCTGCATAAGGATTATCTGCAAACCATTCCTTGGAATCCACCTCTCCCAGTTCCCATGTATGAGGTGCGTAAGCCGGAACTGAATAAATCCCCCAATGGATAAAAATACCAAATTTGCAGTCATCATACCACTTCGGCACCTGATGCGTATTCACAGATTCCCATTTTCCTGTATATCTTTTTGTACTCATGTTGTCCTCCTTTCCGCCCGCCTGTGCGGGAAACCTATATATGCTTTTATTCGATCGTAATCTTCAGAACTACCGGCATGTCCCCCGGTTCAATGATCCTTCCGCAGGAAATATCAAGCGCTTCATTACGGAAGAATCTCGGATGAAGATCAGTTCCCAAAAGTTCCACATCACAGATAGAAGATTTCAGAAGCTTCATATCATTTCCAAGTGATCTGATATGGATCTCTCCATCCTCCGGCCAGTGAAGCACAATGGCATAAATATGATTTCCCTTACTGGTAAAACGGATATCTTCTGATGTAAAGTTCTTTTCATAAGTATCGGTAAAATGCCCTTCAGGAACCACTGTCGGACCTTCTCCAAATACTTTCCAGTATTTTGTTCCGTAAATCGCCTCGCCATTGACTTTCATCCATCTGCCAATCTCACGAAGAATATTTGCATCCTCCTCTGGAATTGTTCCATCGGATTTCGGTCCTACATTCAAAAGCAGGGCTCCGTTCTTGCTGACTACATCTACCAGATCTAAAATAATATCTGACGGTTTTTTGTAATCATTTCCAATGGTATATCCCCAGGAATTTCTGGCAACAGAAGTATCATTCTGCCAGAGATCCGGTGTAATATGATCCAGCTGTCCTCTTTCCAGATCCTTCACTGCGCTTCCGTGTACATATGCATCAAATTTAGAATCAATGGCAACTTCTTCTCCCCACTGCACAGCACGGTTATAATAATAAGCCGCAAATTTACGGAGATATGGTTTCCATGCGTACTGCTGGATCCACCAGTCGAAAAAGATAAGTTTCGGATGATATTTATCTATCAGTTCGCAAGTATATACAAGCCATTTTTCCATATGTTCCTGTGTAGGCGTATTATCATATATATTACTGTGATCCCTGGTCGGTCCTGCCGCTGCCCCGTAGAGTTCGGCATACTGAGGATCATTTACATCTGCTTCCGGAATTTCCCTTGCGCCATTAAAGAACCAGTAATTTTCTGCACGATGAGAGGATGCTCCCAAAACCATTCCACGATTTTCGATTTCCGCTTTCAGCTGTCCAAGTACATCTTTTTCCGGTCCCATTTCAGCAGCATTCCATGGACTAAGTTCACTGGCATACATCTTAAATCCATCATGATGCTCTGCCACCGGTACTACAAACTTTGCCCCTGCTTCCTGAAACAGCTCTGCCCATTGTACAGGATCAAATTTTTCTCCACGGAACATAGGGATAAAATCCTTGTATCCAAATTTATCCAGAGTACCATATGTCTCTACATGATGGAGATTCTCTCTGGATCCTTTCCGATACATATTTCGCGGATACCACTCATCTCCAAAAGCCGGAACACTGTACACACCCCAGTGGATAAAAATCCCAAACTTTCCTTTTTCATACCACACTGGCGTAGGATGCCCGCACAGGGAATCCCAGGTATCTGTATATGGCCCCTGTGCGATCACTTCATCAATCTTACGAAGATATTCCTCCGTACTCATACTGATCACCCCTTGATCGATTCGAAAATCGGCTCTTCTTCTTCAAGTTCCAGACATACACAGTAATTTTTCTTGTTGTGCAGTTCCTCCGGAAGCTCCACTTCGATCATACTGTCACCTTCACAGCTCTTCATAAAGCGATACTCCAGCTTTTGTCCGTTGCTTACCAGATATGCGCCTGTCAGTCTGTTTCCTACATTCATAAGTTCAATACGAATTCTTGGCGAAAGCACATGAACATACAGTTTGTGTTCTCTTCCTGTAAATTCAATTCCCGGAATCTCATAGGCATACACACCCAAAGGTCTTGTTCCATAAATTGCTTCACCATTTTCTGTTACATATTTTCCTACCTCATTGAGGACTTCTACGCATTTCTCCGGAACAATTCCATCTGCCGTAGGACCTACATTAAGAAGGTAGTTTCCTCCACGACTTACAATTTTCAGAAGAAGGCTTAAAATATGATCTGCACTCTTCCAGTTTGTATCAAATTTATTGAATCCCCAGGTATCATTAACTGTTGCCGGAACCTCCCAGTCTCCTTCATACGGAAGTCTTGGAATATAGTTATCACCTGTTGTCATATAGTCTCCCATATGATTTCCGGTACGTCCGCTTAAAAGACAGTCTGGCTGAATAGATTTTACAAGATCGATCAGCTCCTGAGTCTGAGCAACTGTAATACCCATTGGAGTATCAAACCAGATCAGGCAGATATCTCCATAATTTTCCAGCAGTTCCTTTACCTGTGGTTTACATTTTTCATCAAAATATTTCTGGAAATCTCTCTGGGAATTATCTTTTCTGTGCATATATCCATTGGGATCATCCCAATCCTGTGCCTGTGAATAATAAAATCCCATTTTCACATCATATTTCTCACAGGCAAGCTGGAGTTCTTTCAGAATATCTCTTTCATAAGGGGTAGCCTTTACCACATTAAAATCACTCACTTTGGAATCATACATGGCAAATCCTTCGTGATGTTTTGCGGTAAGAACAATATACTTCATTCCCCACTGTTCTTTTGCACGCTTCACAAATGCATCTGCATCAAACCCTGTAGGATTAAACTGCTCTGCCAGCTTTTCATAATCCTCTACCGGAATATCAAAGTCGTTTTCGATCCACTCTGCGATCCTGTCAGTTTTCCGTCCCTTGTATTCACCTGCAAGAATACTGTAAAGTCCCCAGTGAATAAATAAACCGTATTTTGCATCTTTGAACCACTGCTGTTTTGTATCTTTCATAATGTAAAAACCTCCGTACCCATTCATTGTTTCTCTCTTTATTCTGCAATCATCCTTTAACTGCACCTGCAAGCATACCTGCCTCTACCTTCTCGTGAAGTACCAGATAAATGATAAGCATTGGAATCATGGACATGATAACAAACGCAAACTGCGGACCATAATCCGTAGTAAAGTTTGCTGTAAAGTTCAGCATTGCTCTGGAAATCGTATATTTATTGCTGTCTGTGATCAGAATCAGGGAAAAGATCAGCTCGCTGTATCCATAAATAAATACCAGGATTGCCTCTGTAGCAATGATCGGCTTACAAATTGGAGTAAGGATAGTTGTAAGAAGCTTCAGATCGCCGCATCCGTCAATCTTTGCCGCTTCATCAAGACCTCTGTCCAGTCCCTGTATATATCCTGTAAACAAGAAGATTGCCTGAGACAGATTAAATGCCGTATAAATAAGGATCAGGAATGCATAACTGTTTTTTGTTCCTAATGCACTGGAAATTTTTGATACAGATACCAGTGTACAATGTACCGGAACCATAACACCTGCCATAAACAGGAAATATGCCGCTTTCAGATAACCAAAACTTTTTCTTGCGATCACATATGCAGCCGGCATAGCAATAATAACCGTTACAACCAGTGTAGCAATCGCTACAAAAAGAGAGTTTCCAATAGATTTCAATGCATTAGCAATACGGATCGCATCCGGATAGTTCTGGAAGTTCCACACCTTTGGTATAGAGAACATTCCCAGCAAAATCTCATCGTTTGTTTTAAGTGATGAAATCAAGGTAACGATCAGTGGAAAGAAAGTAACCACCGCCATAAAAATAGCAATAAAATACTGTCCAAAAGTTTTTAATTTTCTCAACGCTCTGTAATTTTTCATTC
>URWL01000217.1 GCA_900551465.1 uncultured Blautia sp.
CTGTGACTCCGGACGGGGAAGAGACTCCGGAACCGACGGTAACCCCGGAACCAACCGTGACTCCAGATGAGGAAGATGCTCCGGAACCAACGGTAACACCAGAGCCAACTGTGACTCCGGACGGGGAAGAGACTCCGGAACCGACGGTAACCCCGGAACCAACTGTGACTCCAGACGAACAGGAGACACCAACCCCAACGGTAACACCTGAAACTGATAATATATTTGACGGAAATATAGAAGAATCAGAAGATTCACGTCCTACAGATGCGGAGGAGAATCTTTCTGAGGAAGAACAGCAGGCTGCTGCGGAAGAAAACCATTCTTGCAATGGTATTTCTGTGTCAGGCATCAATCTTCCATGGTATGTGCAATTCCGTGCCACCAGTGGGGAGGATTACCAGTTTACAAATGAGACTGAGGCAAATGTATTTAAATCATACGAGTTTGAGCTTTGGGATCTGAAAAATAATACAGAATACGAAATACCGGATGGAGAATATATCAGTGTGACTGTTCCGGTAAAAGCAGGATACAGCTATACGATTGAGCATCTTTTGGACAGTGGAGCAATGGAAACAATTGTTCCAAGTGTAGATGGAAGCACAATGGTCTTCAGTACACATTCTTTCAGCCCTTTTGGAATAGCCGGAAGCAGACCGCTGGTAGGCGAGGAAATTCAGGAGGATGGTTATGGTGATACTGAGTCTGCAGGTGATATCTTGACTCCTGTACCAGAAACTCCGTCTAATAATACTCAGGTATCAGTAACTGCAGCCCCTGAGAAAGAAAATGGTACAGTACAGGAGGCTTCTCCGGTAAAAAATGAAGAGAACAGTTCAGATGATAAAAGTAAAGAAGCAGACAGTGATCCTACTTCTGCTGTCAATACAGGAGACAACACATTGATTCTTCCGTTTGTGATTCTTGGTGTTGCGGCAGTGGTGATTGTAGGTGTTATCATTTATCTGAAACGCAGAAAAAAATAAAATCATGGTAATAAGAAAAATCCTCCCCCATATATATGTTATAGGGGGAGGGTTTTTTATGAAAATTAAAGTTGTTTTACGAGCACTTTTTTTAGCATATGGACTTACGGGAATCTGTCTTTTGGCTTTGGCTTTCTTTGTATTTCAATTTGATCTGGGAACGGTGCCTGTTTCAGCCGCGATTACAGCAGTATATGTTCTGGCTTGCTTTGCAGGAGGGTTTATGGCAGGAAAACGCATGAGGAAGAATAAATATTACTGGGGAATACTGGTAGGGCTGGCTTATTTTGCGTTGCTTGTTATAGTATCTTTTGCAGTAGAAAAGAGGTGGGATATGTCTTTCCAGCATTTGCTTACCACGTTCTGTATGTGTCTGGGAGGCGGTGCACTGGGCGGTATGTTTGCATAAGGAAAAAAAGTCTTTTATTTGATGGGATTTTATGCTATACTATGCCCAGATAATTTTATATACATAAAGGAGGATATACAATGGAGCATATCAAAACATTAAATACAAAGAATCTGCAGAACACAGTAAAAAAAGGTGGATGCGGTGAGTGCCAGACTTCCTGTCAGTCAGCATGCAAAACTTCCTGTACAGTAGGAAATCAGAGCTGCGAGCACAAATAAGACAGAGTTTTGGGAAGGCATTTAAGCAGCGGGGTGAAAACCGCTGCTTCTTTCTTTGTCATACATTTTGATGAAGTACTGACATGGAGTCTTATGTGTTTCAAAGATGAAATTATAGGAAAGGATTTTCAAAAATGAGTCTGATACACAGATATCAAAATAATGGTTATAACATTGTTCTGGATATTAACAGTGGATGTATTCACCTGGTGGACCTTGTTACTTATGAGGTTTTACCGTACATAGAAGAAGGTGTCTCACAAGAAGAGATCGTTACAAAATTAAAGGACAGATACAAAGAAGAGGATATAAAAACTTCTGTTTCTGAATGCCTGAAACTTCAGGAAGAAGGTATGCTTTTTACAAAAGATATTTATGAAGGTGCCATTGAGGAGTTTACGAAAAACAGTAAACCGGTAGTAAAAGCCCTTTGCCTTCATATTGCTCATGACTGTAATCTTGCCTGCCGCTATTGTTTTGCGGAGGAGGGAGAATACCATGGAAGAAGAGCTTTGATGTCCTTTGAGACTGGAAAGAAAGCACTGGATTTCCTGATCGCAAATTCCGGCTCCAGAAGAAATCTGGAGGTGGATTTCTTTGGCGGGGAACCGCTTATGAACTGGCAGGTTGTGAAAGACCTGGTAAAATATGGTCGTGAGCAGGAAAAACTTCACAATAAAAATTTCCGTTTTACCCTTACCACTAACGGAGTTCTTCTTGACGATGAGGTAATGGAGTTCTGCAATCGGGAGATGGCAAACGTGGTACTTAGCGTAGATGGACGGAAAGAGGTTCATGATCACATGAGACCTTTCCGCAAAGGCGCTGGAAGCTATGACCTGATCATGCCGAAATTCCAGAAGTTTGCGGAATCCAGAAATCAGGACAAGTATTATGTAAGAGGTACATTTACTCACCATAATCTTGATTTTTCCAAGGATGTCCTTCATCTGGCGGATATGGGCTTTAAGCAGGTTTCTGTTGAACCTGTTGTAGCACCGGAGGAAGAAGATTATGCAATCCGAGAAGAGGATATCCCTCAGATCCTTGAGGAATATGATATTCTTGCGAAGGAGATGATCAAAAGAGAAAAGGAAGGAAGAGGATTTAATTTCTTCCATTTTATGATCGACCTTACAGGCGGTCCTTGTGTTTATAAACGTCTTTCCGGCTGTGGTTCAGGGACAGAGTATCTTGCAGTGACTCCGTGGGGAGATCTTTATCCATGTCACCAGTTTGTAGGTGAAGAACAGTTCCTGATGGGAAATGTAGATGAAGGAATTACCCGTCCGCAGGTTCGTGATGAATTTAAAAACTGCAATGTTTATACAAAAGAAGCATGTAAAGATTGTTTTGCAAGATTTTACTGCAGTGGAGGATGTGCTGCAAATGCATATCATTTCCAGAATGATGTAAAGGGAAATTATGAGATCGGATGCGAACTTCAGAGAAAACGAGTGGAGTGTGCAATTATGATCAAAGCCGCTCTTGCGGACTAGATAAATCAGTCCGCAGGATAACTTATGGTATCATGGGGACTTAAAAAAGAAGGGAAAAACAATGAAGAAAAAAAGAGGAGTCATTGTACTGGTCCTTACTGTGATCCTGACGGCATTCCTGTGCTATACAGCCGGTGTGGGTTTTGGCCCGACAGGAACCGGAGCGGCAAAGAACATCAATACCGGTCTTGATCTGTCAGGTGGAGTAAGTATCACTTATGAGGCAAAAGATAAGAAGCCGAGCAAAGAAGATATGTCTGATACTGTTTATAAAATGCAGAAGCGTGTGGAACAGTACAGTACGGAGGCACAGGCTTATCAGGAAGGTGACAACCGTATCACAGTAGAGATTCCGGGTGTGACCGATGCAGATAAGATCCTGAATGATCTGGGTAAACCAGGTTCTCTTTGCTTTATCGAAGAAACCGATAAAGATGGTAATGCAAACTTTGTTGCAGGTGAAACAAAATATGAGCTTGCAAGAAGTCTTGATGAGATCAGAGAGGCAGGATCTGTTGTACTGGAAGGTACAGATGTGGCAGATGCCCAGGGTGGCGCTTACCAGAAGCAGGACGGCAGCAGCAGAGAATATGCAGTCAGCCTGAAACTTACAGAAGAAGGTAAAAAGAAATTTGCAGAAGCTACAGAGGCAAATGTAGGAAAGCAGATTGCGATCATTTATGATAATGAAGTATTAAGTGCTCCCACAGTAGAGGAAGCAATCACAGGCGGACAGGCAGAAATCAATGGAATGTCAGGAGTAGAGGAAGCACAGAATCTGGCATCCTACATCCGCATTGGTTCGCTGAGTCTTGAACTGGAAGAACTTCGCTCCAGTGTGGTTGCTGCCCAGCTTGGAGAAGAGGCAATTACAACAAGTGTTACTGCAGGTGCAATCGGACTTGCAATCGTTATTTTATTTATGATCCTTGTTTACAGGATACCGGGTATCGTTGCTGCATTTGCACTGATTCTGTATACAGCAATTGAGCTGATCACTCTCAATGCATTTGATATTACTCTGACACTCCCGGGTATTGCAGGTATCATCCTGGGTATCGGTATGGCGGTAGATGCTAATGTTATCATTTATGCACGTATTCAGGAAGAGATTGCAGAGGGAAGTTCTGTAAGGACTGCTATCCGTGCCGGATTTTCCAAAGCGTTTTCTGCAATCAT
>URWL01000218.1 GCA_900551465.1 uncultured Blautia sp.
ATATTTGCGGTAACCTCTGTGTTCCTCTACCCAGTCTTTCAGAGTCAGCTCATACTGTGCCAGTTTTGCAAGGATCTCCGGTTTTTTATTTCCTTCGCCAAGCTCTTCTTCCATCTCTTTTACAACAGCCGGAATACGCTCATCTCCCGCATGTTTATTGTATGCTTCAAAAAGATCAAGTTCTGAGTTCTCCTCAATTTCAACTCCAATATTGTAAAGCTGCTTGATCGGCGCGTTGCATGCAAGGAAGTTTAACGGACGCGGTCCAAAGCTGATGATCTTCAGGTTATTCAGTCCCTCGATTGCTCTTGCGATCGGCAGAAACTCATGGATCATGTCTGCGCAGTCCTCTGCGTCTCCTACCGGATACTCCGGAATATATGCTTTTACATTACGAAGCTGCAGATTGTAGCTGGCATTCAGCATACCGCAGTATGCGTCTCCACGACCCTGGCAAAGGTCATTCTGTGTTTCCTCCGCTGCTGCAATAAACATTTTCGGTCCGTCAAAATGCTTTGCAAGAAGTGTCTCAGAGATTTCCGGTCCAAAGTTTCCAAGATATACGCAAAGAGCATTACATCCTGCTTTTTTGATATCTTCAAGAGCCTGCACCATATGGATCTCACTCTCCACGATACACACCGGACATTCATAGATATCCTCTGCATTATATTTCTTTGAATAAGCTTCTACAAGCGCTTTTCTTCTGTTTACAGAAAGGCTTTCCGGGAAACAGTCTCTGCTGACTGCAACGATTCCTACTTTTACTTCTGGCATGTTATTCATGATTTTTCCTCCATTTTTCTTCACTGATATCACTGTAGTTACCTGTGATTTTTTATCATATATTTCACTTAATCAATGGTGATATTTTCACCCTTCAAACCACAAAAAACTCCTTCAATTCCTGCTTCTTCATGGGCGATCAGCCATTTGTTTTTTGCTGTTATCAGCACATCCTCACCGGTGTTTCCCGGCTGAAAATTAAGTTCCGTATTCGTCCCTTTCGGAAGAACTACCACACACTGAAAACCACTTTCGTTTACATTACATGGAGCATAATGCAGCGTAGTGGCATATACCTCTACAGCTGTCCCTGCCGGAACCAGAAAAGCCTCTATCTTAGCTGTATCATAGGTAAAATCATCCTCAATATCCTTCTGTTCTCCGATCAGCAGAACAAGATCTGCGGCGGCTACATTCACCTCTGAATTTCTGTGATATTCTACTGCGTTCAACTTTTTATTATGTCCATTACAGTATCCTATCTGAATAGGAAGTCCCCCAAAGGCTCTGTTCTGCAGCTCCTTTGCCACATCCAAGGCTTCCAGTTCATCCACAGAGGGAACATACACAACCTCCTCCGGTACCGGCATGTGCTTCATCTCTTTCAAAAGACCGGTAAAATCATATCCTTCCAGCACTTTTCCGTATTTTCGGAAGGAACTGTCTGTTACCTTTTGAATTTTCATTACGATTCCTCCTTATGCATCTGACTGCATCCTTGCGGAGCGTTTTTCAATAAAAATGTGCTTTATTTTGCAGTAACTTTTCTGCTGCAAAAAAAGCATACCACAAACGGGCATGCTTTTCGTCTCTTTTTTTATCTGATTTACAGCACTTTTTTGACATTTTTATTTTAAGATAAAAAAACGTACTTACTCATTTATATTCTTTCTATTTTTTCCTCTGCGCTCTGTCTCACTTGGAAGAATTCCATATCTTTTTTTGAAATCCCTGGCAAATCCCCTGCTGCTGCAAAATCCATTATCCATGGCAATCTGCCCGATAGTATGGTCTGTATTCAAAAGATCCCGATAGGCATATGCTGTCCGAATATCCTGCAGATATGTCTTAAAATTGACCTTTGCATATTCCCGGAACATTCTGGAAAGATAGGCATCTGAATACCCGAACATCTCTGCCAGATCAGAAAGCTTCAGTTCCTCCCTGTAGTGCTCTCTCATATAGGTCGTTATCCTGGACAAAGAACTTAAATGCCTGTTATGCCGCAGTTCCGTCTCTTCTACTTCAGTCACCCGGTACTGTGTCACCATAAGATACAAAAGCTCATAATACAGAGAAATTGTCCTGAAATCGTATCCGTTCCTTCTCTCTGTATATACATTATAAAGCCGCTGTACCAGAGAGATCAGCCGTCGGTCCGAAGGATTCCCACTGTCTGTCTCTCTGTGGATCCCGCCTTCAAAACGGATAAACTGCTGGGCGGTAAAGTAGTTCTCAAACTGCCGCAAAGGAATCTGGATTACAGCTGTTTTGTTTTCCTTCAGTGCATTTACCGAATGGATCTCATTTGCATTCACTATTAAAAGTTCTCCTGCATGAAGAGGATATTTTTCATTATTGATATAAAAAAGCAGTTCGCCCTCCAGCACTGCAAAAATCTCAATAGATGTATGCCAGTGTTTTTCCCTGATATAGTTCCCTCTTCCACCTTCAAATAAAAAAATCTTAAAAGGCAGTCCCTCATTGGGGATGATCAGTTCATGTTGAAATTCCATAGTATCACCTGCTTTGCGCCTTTTTTCATCAGATATGAAACCCGCAGATCACATTTTTTCTCTGTTCATCATAAGAAATGCCACGGCCAGAAGTACCGATGATACCCAGATCGCAGGCAGTCCTACAGAGACAGATACAATTCCTCCCAGACCTGCACCTAAAGCAAACACAAAAATAATCCCATAATAATGAATTGCTTTTTTTAGTGCTCCCGGCTTTTTTTCTCTGATATAAAGAGCCAGACTTTCTGTTCCGCTTCTTAAATTTCCAATACACATGGTACTTGCATAACCATAGCCATGCACCTTTCGAAATGTCTGTACCTGCATGGCACAGGCAAAAGAAACCAGCATGGTAGCCGCCATATTAAAACTTTTGGGAATGAAGCCTGCCAGAAACAGGATTGCAGTCTCCAAAGCCACGACAATCTGTCTCCAGTGAATCTTTTTCGTCTTCTGATACCGATAGCGGATCCCCTCTGCCACCAGAACTCCCAGTGCAAAAGTCACTACAGGAAACAGATAATGAAGCGCCTTTCCCCACTGTCCCATCATAAGATTCTGGCTCATAAGCACCACATTTCCCGTCTGGGCATTTGAAAAAACACCGTCTCTTACATTATAAGTATACGCGTCCTGAAATCCTCCTGACAATGCCAGAAGAGCGCTGAGCCGAAAAGTTTCTGAGGTTTGATGTCTGATCTTGTCCACTGTACCATCCTCCTGAATCTTTTATTTTTCAGCCCCAGTATACTCCTCTTTTCCCCCTATGTAAAACATCAAATTTTCTGCAGCAGTCAAAGACTTGTAATAAAATATTTACATTATTGGCTGCAAAACCGATATATCGCTTTTGCCACCCCGTCATCTTCATTGGAGGCTGTTATAAAAGCCGCAGCAGCCTTACATGCTTTTGTCCCATTGTCCATCGCAATTCCATATTTCACCGCTTTCAGCATGGAACTGTCGTTATCTGCATCTCCAAAAGCCATGGCTTCTTCCGGAGTTACACCAAGCTGCTCCATAAGATAAAGAAGCGTGTTTCCCTTTCCAGCATTTTTATGTCCGATCTCCAGAAGATGTCCTACAGATGAAGTTACATAAATATCAGGAATTTCCTGCTCCAGCTTTTTCCACAAAGCTTTTTTTATTTCAATATCCCGGCAGACAAATGCCATACTGTCCAGCTCTTCCTGATGTTCCTGTGCAAATTCCTCTATATTTTTTATAGGAATTCTTGTTTCCTTTATATATCTGGCTCCGTACTGTGTAGCCCCATACTTTTCCGGTTCCAGAACGTATGCTTCTTCCGAATAAGGAATACCCTTGATAAAAATCTCCATTACCACATTGGCAGGTCTTTCCATTTTCAATATTTTTACTGCTGATTCTGCCTCCAAAAGGCACTGATAGATTCTTTCTTTTTTGGACACGGAATAAATGACACCTCCGTTTGAGGTGATCACATACTCCACTCCCGGATAATTTTTTATCATATCAGGCACTGCCTTAAACGATCTGCCAGTAGCCGGAATCATATAAATCCCATTACTGATCGCCATATCAAGAGCCTCTCTTGTGACCTTCGACAGTTCTTTTTTATCTGTAAGAAGGGTTCCGTCCAGATCACTGGCAATCAATTTTATCATTTGTCCCCTCTCCTTTCCATGTATTATCCATATCCTGATCTTTATTGTAACTTAACTCGTTGTGCTAGCTAAATAAAGAAACTTCAACAAAATGTGCTATCCTATTTGTAGGCATACAAATTCGA
>URWL01000219.1 GCA_900551465.1 uncultured Blautia sp.
TTATATGGCAGGTGCAAAAAGGAGTGTGAAGAATGAACAGTAAACGTAAATCTATATTTAAAGGAGAAGGATTTGTTAATTTCAGTTCTTCTATCCTGGCGATCATCTGTGGTCTGCTGTTTGGATTCATCATCCTTCTTGCAAGTAATCCCAGCCAGGCCGTAAATGGATTTATGATGATCATAAAAGGCGGCTTTACAGACGGTATGAAAGGAGTAGGCGACGTTCTTTACTATGCGACTCCGATCATTATGACAGGTCTTTCTGTAGGATTTGCTTTTAAGACAGGACTTTTTAATATCGGAGCTTCCGGACAGTTTACAGCAGGAGCTTTTGCTGCTGTATATGTAGGAATCAAATGGACGTTCCTTCCGGCTTCTATTCACTGGCTGGTAGCCCTTTTGGCAGCAATACTGGTAGGAGCTCTGGTGGGAAGCATTCCGGGAATCCTGAAAGCCTTCTTCAATGTAAATGAAGTTATTTCAGCAATTATGATGAATTACATCGGCATGTATATAGTGAACCTTCTGGTACGCAACTATATTTATGACCCGCTGAAGAATCAGTCTGTGGCTGTGGCAAAAAGCGCAATACTGCCCAAAGCCGGACTGGACAAGATTTTTGTAGGCGCAAGCCTGAATATTGGAATTTTTATTGCAGTACTTTGTGTGATCCTGATCTATGTGATCCTGAACAAGACAACTTTCGGGTATGAATTAAAGGCCTGTGGTCTGAATCCTCACGCAAGCAAATATGCCGGAATCAATGAAAAGAGAAATATTGTTCTTTCCATGGTGATCTCCGGTGCTCTTGCAGGTCTTGGCGGCGCTTTGCTGTATCTGGCAGGATCCGGAAAATATCTTCAGGTACTTGATATCATTGCACCGGAAGGATTTTCAGGAATCTCCGTAGCCCTCCTCGGACTTTCCAATCCGATCGGTATCCTGTTCTCAGGACTTTTTATCGGACATATTACTGTAGGCGGCTACAATATGCAGCTTTTTGATTTTGTATCAGAAGCAATCGACATTATTATTGCAGCAATCGTTTACTGCGGTGCCCTGTCTCTTCTGTTTAAGACAATGATCCATAAGATCCAGATGAAACGGGCAAAAAAAGCAGAAGCAAAAGCAGTTGGCACAGATAAAGGAAAGGAGGCATAGGCATGAGCGTATTATATTTTATCATTCAGCAGACCATGTATTTTGCGATCCCTCTTCTGATCGTGGCCATCGGTGCTATGTATTCGGAACGAAGCGGTGTTATCAACATTGCTCTGGAAGGTATTATGGTTATGGGAGCCTTTGTAGGAATTTTCTTTATCAACATCTTTCAGGACAGCATCAGCGGACAGCTTCTGTTGATTCTGGCAGTTCTGATCGCAGGTGCAGTAGGCGGGATATTTTCTCTGCTCCATGCATTTGCTTCTGTAAACATGAAAGCAGATCAGACGATCAGTGGTACAGCTCTTAACATGTTTGCTCCGGCATTTGCAATTTATGTGGCTCGTATGATTCAGGGATCCCAGCAGATTCCCTTTACCGATACCTTTTATATTGCAAAGGTTCCGGTGCTTGGAAGCATTCCGGTGATCGGACCAATGTTTTTCCAGAATTGTTATATTACTACATTTATCGGCATTGGTATTTTCCTTGTGGCAGCATTTGCAATCAAAAAGACAAGATTCGGTCTTCGTCTCCGTGCCTGCGGTGAACATCCGGGTGCAGCAGATTCTGTTGGAGTAAATGTAGCCGGGATCCGTTATGCAGGTGTTATCATTTCTGGCGTACTTGCCGGAATCGGCGGTCTGGTATTCGTGGTTCCGACATCTACAAACTTTAATGCAACTGTAGCCGGATATGGATTCCTTGCCATTGCCGTATTGATCTTCGGACAGTGGAGAAGCGGGAAAATCCTTATGGCAGCATTTTTCTTCGGTATTATGAAGACACTGGCAAGTGCATATTCAGCCATTCCGATACTGAAATCTCTGCCGATCCCAAATGAGATTTATAAGACGATCCCTTATGTTGCAACGCTGATCGTTCTGATCTTTTCTTCAAAGAATTCTCAGGCTCCGCGGGCAGAGGGAATTCCATATGATAAGGGAAGCAGATAAACGTTTATTTTTACCTGAAAACTTATTAATTTACATAAAAAACCCAAAGGAGGACAAAAACATGATGAAAAAATTATTAAGTTTATTACTGGCAGGCGTGATGGTTCTGGGAGGAGCTGCAACTGTTCATGCAGATGAGGGATATGAACTTGCTCTGATCACAGACGTAGGAACTATTGATGACAAATCCTTTAACCAGGGCTCCTGGGAAGGACTGGAGGCATATGCAAAAGACAATGATCTTACCTGCAAGTATTACAAACCAGCTGAAAAATCAGATGCTGCATGCCTCACATCCATTGACCTTGCTGTAAAAGGCGGTGCGAAGGTTATCGTAACTCCGGGATTCCTGTTTGAGTATCCTGTTCTGGAAGCACAGGATAAATATCCGGACGTAAAATTTATTATTATTGATGCAGCTCCTACAGATCCTAATGAGGGTCAGAGAATTGAAAAAAATGTAGAGTCTATCTTCTATGCAGAGGAGCAGGCTGGTTATCTGGCTGGTTATGCAGCAGTAGCAGAAGGCTATACAAAGCTTGGATTCATGGGCGGTATTGCAGTTCCTGCAGTAATCCGTTACGGTTATGGATTTATTCAGGGTGCTGACGCAGCTGCAAAAGAGCTTGGCGTAGAAGAAGTATCCATGAAATATACTTATGTAGGAAACTTTGACGCAACTCCGGAAAACAATGCAAAAGCAGCTGCATGGTATAACGAAGGAACAGAAGTAATCTTTGCATGCGGCGGTGCAGTTGGAAACTCTGTTATGAAAGCGGCAGAGACCTCTGGCGGCAAAGTGATCGGTGTAGACGTTGACCAGTCTTCTGAGTCTGACACAGTTATTACATCTGCTATGAAGAACCTTGGCGATTCTGTATACAATACTGTAAAATCTTATTATGACGGAACCTTTGAAGGCGGAAAATCTGTAACTCTTACAGCAGCCGACAATGGTATCTTACTGCCGATGGAAACATCCAAATTTGAGAAATTTGACCAGGCTACCTATGACAAGCTTTTCCAGGGTCTGGTTGACGGAAGCATCAAAGTAGAAAGTGATACAGTTGCAGCAAGTGCAACAGATGTTCCGGCAGACAATGTAAAAGTAGAACTGATCCAGTAATGGAATCAGCAGAACGGAGAAACTATTGACTTAATAACAAAAAAGGCTGTCGCACAGGTAAGTGGGACAGCCTGTTTTCCTAAATGAGGTGAAAGATCATGAGTGACTATCTGTATAATGCCATATCTGTTCTTGGAGAAATAGAACCTGAAAAATATGAGGAACTAAAGGCATATTTCGCCGGCGCTCCTATGTGGCTCATCGATTCTTTCCAGATCATTAAGATGGAAAAGGACTATACATTTATCAGAGAAAACGAACCGGTTAAATATATTTATCTGATCATCAAGGGAATCATACGGGCAGCAGATTACAGGATCTATGGAATCGTGTATGATTTTATGAGAGTAAATACACTGGAAGCCATGGGCGGTATGGAATTGGTTCTGGATCTTCCGGCATACACAGCTACCATAGAAACAGTGACGCCCTGTATTGCCATTAAGATTCCGAAACACAGCTATGAAAAATGGCTAAATACAGACATCAATGCATTGAAACGGGAAGCAAAAACCGTAGGACGTTATTTATTGGAAACAGATAGAAAAAGCAGAGCTTATTTATTTCTGCAGGGTGCCGACAGGCTGGCTCTTTACCTGGTGGACACCTATAAGAAAAACGAAAAAAACGGGAGATTCTTTGTGAATTCATCCAGAGCGGAGCTTTCTGAGATGACAGGACTTTGTGTCCGGACAGTCAACCGCGCGGTCAAAAAGTTCCACGAAAACGGATGGATCACAAAAGAAGGAAATAAATTCAGTATCAATAAAGAGCAGTACATGAAGATGAATGAAATGGTATCAGCATTAATAGAGAGGTGATGATATGGGAAATAGAATTTATGAAAAACTGATCACATGCACCGATGCAGTGAAAAGTCGTATTTCATTTAAACCGGAGGTGGCATTGATCCTGGGCTCCGGACTGGGAGACTATGCCAAAGAAATGGATGTTGTGGAAACTCTGGAATATTCTGATATTGAAGGTTTTCCAGTATCTACAGTAACAGGGCATCAGGGAAGATTTTTGTTTGGCTATGTACAGGGA
>URWL01000220.1 GCA_900551465.1 uncultured Blautia sp.
GTATGTGACAACTCCGTATCTGATCGTAACCTTTACAGGAAATGTAAACAACTTCAATATTATTTATCTGCTTTCCGGAGGAGATCCGGTTACGGATCTGGCATCCACAGCAGGAAAAACAGACCTGCTTGTTACCTGGCTCTATAAGCTGACAATTGATAAACAATACTACAATATCGGAGCGGTAATCGGAATTCTGACCTTTGTCATTCTGGCGGTGGGAGCGCTTCTTACTTACCGCAACAGCAAGTCCTATAAAGAAGGAGGAATTTAAAGATGGCAGCACCAAAATTCAAGTCAGCAAAAACAAAGCGTTTTGTAAACAATACTATTGTTCATGTGAGTCTGGCGATTCTGGCTTTTATCTGGGTATTCCCTATTATCTGGGTTGTACTTACCAGTTTCCGTGCAGAAAAGGGTTCTTATGTTTCTACTTTTCTGCCTCAGTCTTATACGTTGGATAACTATATTAAACTGTTTACTGATACATCGATTCTGAACTTCCCGAAGATGTTCATGAACACCCTGATCATTGCGGTTTTTTCCTGCCTGATCGCAACCTTTTATACACTGGCAGTTTCCTACTGTCTGTCAAGACTGAAGTTTAAGCTGAGAAAGCCATACATGAATATGGCAATGATACTGGGGCTTTTCCCGGGATTTATGTCCATGGTAGCTGTATATTTTATTCTTAAGGCAGCAGGACTGACAGAGGGAAATCTTATCCGCGTGGCACTGATCTTATGCTATTCAGGCGGTGCAGGTCTGGGATTTCAGATTGCCAAGGGATTTTTTGACACGATTCCTTATGCTGTGGATGAGGCTGCTATTCTGGACGGCTGTACAAAATGGCAGGTGTTCACAAAGGTTACGCTGCCGTTAAGTAAACCGATCATTGTTTATACAGTACTTACGGCATTTATGGCACCGTGGCTGGACTTTATTTTTGCAAAGGTAATCTGCCGTGCAAACTCAGATCAGTACACCATTGCCATTGGTCTGTGGAAAATGCTGGAAAAAGAATACATTGACAGCTGGTATACAAGCTTTGCGGCAGGGGCTGTCCTGATTTCCGTACCGATTGCGATTCTTTTCCTTTGCATGCAGAAATATTATGTAGATGGAGTATCCGGCGCAGTTAAGGGTTAACGAAAAAGGAGAATTATGAGGACGAGACAGGAATTAAAGAGGCTATATCATTCTTCAGAATTTCAGGAAAAATATTTATATGAAGGCAGTGATCTGGGGGCTGTCTGCACAGAGGAAGGAACTGCCTTCCTTCTGTGGAGCCCTCTGGCAGAGGATGTGAGACTGTGTTTTTATAAAGACGGAGAAAAAGCTCCCTGTTACCAGGTTATTTCCATGGAAAAAGAAGAAAAAGGAGTCTGGGCATACCGGACGGAGAAAAATCTTCACGGAGTATATTATGATTATGAGATTACGCTGGACGGAGAAAAGACAGTTACGGGGGATCCTTATGCAAGGGCATGTGGAGTAAATGGGATCCGCAGTATGGTCTGCGATCTGAAGAAAACAGATCCACAGTACTGGGATGAGGATAAAAGACCGGAACCCTCACCGGAAAATGTAATCTATGAACTTCATGTAAAAGAATTTTCCTGGGAAACCTCCGGTGGATTTAAAAAGGAAAACCGCGGAAAATACAAAGCGTTTACAGAAGACCATACGACTCTTTACGGAGACGGCGTACATCCTACCGGACTTGATTATCTGAAAGAGCTTGGGGTTACCCATGTACAGATCATGCCTGCATATGATTACGGCTCTGTAGATGAAAAAAGTGAAACGGATTTTAACTGGGGCTATGATCCGGTGAATTACAATGTGCCGGAGGGTTCCTATTCCACAGATCCGGAGCATGGGGAAGTACGTATCCGGGAATTTAAAGAAATGATCCAGTCTCTTCACAGAAATGGTTTTCGAGTGATCATGGATGTTGTTTACAATCACATGTATTCACTGGACAATAACCTGAATCGTACTGTGCCCTGGTATTATTTCCGTACAGATAAAAATGGAGAGATTTCCAATGGTTCTGCCTGTGGAAATGACATGGCAAGCGAGCGCCCCATGTGCGCCAGATATATTCTGGATTCTGTGCTTTACTGGGTAAGGGAATATCATATTGACGGATTCCGTTTCGACCTTATGGGACTTCTTGATGCAGAGCTTATGAACCGTATACGAAAAGAACTCGACAATATTTATGGAACGGGAGAGATTCTGATATACGGTGAGCCCTGGGCTGCCGATGAGACAGCTATGGAGGACGGAGCAGCTCAGGCTCTGAAAAGTAATATACAGCTTCTTGACAAAAATGTAGGTATATTCTGCGACGACACAAGAGACGCTGTTAAGGGACATGTGTTTGAGGCGGAAATACCGGGATTTGTCAATGGGGCAGAAGATATGGAGGATAAAATCCTGGACAGTGTAACTGCCTGGTGCAGAAAAGACGGTGCAAAGGCTCCAAGTCAGATCATTACCTATGTGTCCGCCCATGACAACTGGACGCTTTGGGATAAGCTTGAAAAAACGATTTCTGACGAAAAAGAGCGGGAGAGAGTGAACCGGCTGGCAGCAGCTGTTTATATGACCTGTCAGGGAAATCTTTTCTTTCTTTCCGGCGAGGAATTTGCCAGAACTAAGGATGGATATGAGAATACTTACAACGCGCCTATAGAACTGAACAGACTGGATTGGGAGCGGGCCTATGAATATCAGGAATTAAGACAGTATTATCAGGGCCTGATCGCTCTTCGAAAACAGCTTCCCGGACTTTGCGACAAATCAGAGGAGGCGTGGAAAAGAATTTCCGGACAGTGGAAAGAACAGGGGGCTGTGGGATTTCTGGTGGATAACCGGGATAAAATGCAGACATCCCCATGGAAAAAACTTCTGATTATTTATAACAGAACAGAAAAAGCAGTAAAAAGACATCTTCCGAAAGGAAAATGGGAAATTCTTCTGAATGGAGAAAACAGTTTTCTCTGGAAAGAACCGAAAAACACACAAAAGGCAGAGGCGGCTCCGGTGAGCGCGCTGATACTTGGACAGAGGTAAGTATATGAAGTGGATTTACGGAAAACAGGAACTGAAAAATCTGGAAAGAGGGCAGGAAAACTGTTACCTTCTTACGAATGGTCTGGGCGGCTTTTCTTCACTGACTATGACAGGCTCTGCGGCACGAAATGATCATGCACTTCTGATGGCCTGTGTGCAGGCTCCGAACCACAGATATAACATGGTGCATCGTCTGAAGGAATGTCTGTGTTTTGGTGAAGAAGAGTTTGTTCTTTCTTCACAGGAGTTTGCGGACGGACAGAAAGAAGAGGGCTGTCCTTATCTTTCTTCTTTTGTATTTGACGATATACCCATATGGAAATTCCTTGTTCATGGAGTAGAAATCCGCAAGGAAACTGCCATGAAGCAGGGGGAAAATACAGTGGCAGTCCGCTACAGTATCAGAAACCGAAGTGGAAAAACAGCTGAACTGAAAGTGCTGCCCTTTTATCAGTTTACTGCAAAGGGCAGTGAGCCGGAACCGGAGCAGGAATTTCAGTATACGAAAAATACAGTTATCTCCAATGGAATGACTCTTTATTTCCAGACAAACGGAACCCTGGCTGATACAGAAGAAATACAGGAAACATATTTTTACAGCTATGATGCCTGTGACGGACGAAGAGAGACAGGTCTTGCAAAGTCCGGACACATGATCACAGAAAGCGTTCAGCCGGGAGAGGAAAAACTACTGAAGCTTGTATATTCCATGGAGAATGCAGATCAGGATGCAGATGCCATTATTCTGGAGCAGCAGACTTACCGGAAAGCCCTGGAGGCGAAAGCTGGGCTTCACAAGGAAATGGCAAAGGAACTGGTAAAAAGCGCCAGCCAGTTTGTTTCCCGAAGGGAATCTACCAATGGCAGCACTATTCTGGCGGGATATCCGTTTTTTGAGGACTGGGGAAGGGATACGATGATTGCCCTTCCGGGCGTGTGCATTTCCACGGGACAGTATGAAACTGCTAAAGAAATTCTCAGAACCTTTGCAGTGAATGAACGGGGCGGTCTGATGCCAAATCTTTTCCCTGAGGGCGGAAACAAACCTCTTTATAATACGGTGGATGCAGCGCTTTTGTTTATCAACTGTGTATATCTTTATTATCAGGCTGCAAAAGACAGAGCTTTTGTACAAGAAATGTATCCGGTGATGGAGCGGATCATAAAAGCTTACCGGAAGGGAACCGATTACGG
>URWL01000221.1 GCA_900551465.1 uncultured Blautia sp.
TATCTGAACAGAAGCAAAGAAGCTCTTTATCCGGAGGTAATCTACTGTGAAGGAGAGAAAGACGGTGTTATGGTCGAGGTTGCCATGCAGCATAATGATTCCTACACAGAGAATACCTATGGTTTTGTAAATAATATCAATACACCGGAGGGCGGAACTCATATCATGGGATTCCGTAATGCTCTGACGAAAACTTTTAATGATTATGCCAGAAAGAACAAGCTTCTGAAGGACAGCGAGCCTAATTTAAGCGGTGATGACATCCGTGAAGGTCTGACTGCTATTGTCAGTGTTAAGATCGAGGAGCCTCAGTTTGAGGGTCAGACGAAACAGAAACTTGGAAACAGTGAAGCAAGAGGCGCTGTTGATTCGGTTGTCAGCAGGCAGCTGGAGATTTTCCTGGAACAGAATCCTACGGTTGCGAAATCTACAGTGGAGAAATCTGTTCTTGCACAGAGAGCCAGAGAGGCTGCCCGTAAGGCCAGAGATCTTACAAGAAGAAAATCAGCTCTGGACGGAATGTCTCTGCCGGGCAAACTGGCGGACTGTTCAGACAAAGATCCTAAAAATTGTGAAATTTATATTGTAGAGGGAGATTCTGCCGGCGGTTCTGCCAAGACAGCAAGAAATCGCGCCACACAGGCGATTCTTCCTCTTCGAGGCAAGATTCTGAATGTAGAAAAGGCTCGTCTGGATAAAATTTACGGAAATAAAGAGATTAAGGCCATGATCACAGCTTTTGGAACAGGTATCCATGAGGATTTTGATATCAGCAAACTTCGTTATCATAAAATTATCATCATGACAGATGCCGATGTGGATGGAGCGCATATTGCAACCCTTCTTCTTACTTTTTTGTATCGGTTTATGCCGGAGCTGATCAAGCAGGGATATGTATATCTGGCGCAGCCTCCTCTTTATAAGATTGAGAAGAACAAAAAGGTATGGTATGCCTATGATGATGCTGAACTGAACCGTATTCTGGAAGAAATCGGTCGTGATAACAACAATAAGATCCAGCGATACAAAGGACTTGGAGAGATGGATGCTGAGCAGCTTTGGGAAACTACTATGGATCCGGAGAAGAGAATTCTTCTGAGAGTGACCATGGATGAATCTGCAACATCGGAGATTGATCTGACCTTTACCACACTTATGGGGGATAAGGTAGAGCCAAGGCGGGAATTCATCGAAGAAAATGCAAGATTTGTAGAAAATCTGGATATCTAGGAGAATAAAAGATGGAAGACAATATTTTTGATAAAGTCCATGAGGTGGATCTGCAGAAGACCATGGAAAAATCTTATATCGATTATGCCATGAGTGTTATTGCATCACGAGCCCTTCCGGATGTCCGGGACGGACTGAAACCGGTACAGAGGCGTGTACTGTACTCAATGATTGAGCTGAACAACGGACCTGACAAGCCGCATCGTAAATGTGCGCGTATTGTCGGTGATACCATGGGTAAATATCATCCTCATGGAGACAGTTCTATTTACGGAGCACTTGTAAATATGGCACAGGACTGGTCAACCAGATATCCTCTGGTAGACGGTCATGGAAACTTTGGGTCTGTTGACGGTGACGGGGCGGCTGCCATGCGATATACAGAGGCCCGTCTCAGTAAAATATCAATGGAGATGCTTGCGGATATCAATAAGAATACCGTTGACTTTCAGCCGAACTTTGACGAAACAGAACGAGAGCCCGTTGTGCTCCCTTCACGTTATCCCAATCTTCTTGTAAACGGAACCTCTGGTATTGCCGTAGGTATGGCTACCAATATTCCGCCTCACAACCTTCGTGAGGTTATCCAGGCGGTTGTAAAGATTATTGACAATATTATCGAAGAACAGAGAGATACCACAATTGAAGAAATTCTGGAGATTGTAAAGGGACCGGATTTTCCTACAGGAGCTACAATCCTGGGAACGAGAGGAATTGAGGAAGCATATCGTACCGGCCGTGGCAAGATCCGTGTCCGTGCGGTGACAAATATCGAGACTCTTCCAAATGGAAAGTCACGTATTATTGTTACAGAACTTCCGTATCTGGTAAATAAAGCCCGTCTGATCGAAAAGATAGCGGAACTTGTCCGCGACAAAAAAATCGACGGTATTACAGACCTGAACGATCATTCCAGCCGCGAGGGAATGCGTATCTGTATCGATCTGCGTAAGGATGCCAACGCTAACGTTGTCCTGAACCAGCTTTATAAGCACACACAGCTTCAGGATACCTTTGGCGTGATTATGCTCTGTCTGGTATCTACCAATGGAAGTCTGGAACCAAAGGTACTGAATATCCATGATATGCTCAAATATTATCTGGCACATCAGGAGGATGTTGTAACAAGAAGGACACAGTATGACCTGAATAAAGCCCAGGAGAGAGCCCATATTTTGGAGGGACTTCTCAAGGCGCTGGATAATATCGATGAAGTAATTCGTATTATCCGCGGTTCCAGAAGCGTTCAGATTGCCAAACAGGAATTAATAGATCGTTTTGAACTGACAGACGTACAGGCGCAGGCAATCGTAGATATGCGTCTTCGTGCGCTTACCGGTCTGGAACGTGAAAAGCTGGAAGCGGAATATGCAGAATTAATGGAAAAAATCCGTAAATTACAGGCAATTCTTGCGGACAGAAACCTTCTTCTTCGTGTGATCCGGGAAGAAATTCTGGAAATTTCCGAGAAATACGGGGATGACAGAAGAACATCCATAGGCTTTGATGCATTTGATATTTCCATGGAGGATATGATCCCTCGTGAAAATACAGTGATCACTATGACAAAGCTTGGCTACATCAAGCGTATGACCGTTGATAACTTCCGCAGCCAGAACAGAGGCGGTAAGGGAATCAAGGGAATGCAGACCATTGAGGACGATTATATTGAAGAGCTGATGATGACTACCACTCATCATTACGTGATGTTCTTTACCAATACGGGACGTGTTTACCGCCTCAAGGCGTATGAAATCCCCGAGGCAAGCAGAACAGCCAGAGGAACGGCTATTATCAATCTTCTGCAGCTGATGCCGGGAGAACGTATTACAGCGGTGATCCCTATCAACAAATTTGAAGAGGATCAGTATCTGGTAATGGCTACCCGTAAAGGACTGGTGAAGAAAACTCCAATCCAGGATTACGCAAATGTCCGCAAGATCGGTCTGGCCGCGATCTCTCTTAGAGAAGATGATGAGTTGATAGAAGTTAAGGTTACAAACAACAAAAAAGACATTATCCTGGTTACGAAGGATGGACAGTGTATCCGTTTTAAGGAAACAGATGTAAGAACGACAGGACGTGTTTCCATGGGCGTAAGAGGTATCAATCTTATGGATGGAGACGAGGTTGTTGCCATGCAGCTGAACTCCCAGGGATATTATCTTCTTGTAGTGTCTGAAAATGGTATGGGCAAACGTACTTCCATCAGTGAATTTACCTGTCAGAACAGAGGCGGCAAAGGCGTAAAATGCTATAAGATAACAGAAAAAACAGGTAATGTGATCGGTGCAAAAGCGGTTAATGAAGAAAATGAGATCATGATGATCACAACAGAAGGAATTATTATCCGGCTTCAGTGTTCTGATATTTCTATTCTTGGAAGAATTACTTCAGGTGTGAAGCTGATCAATCTTTCGGATGGAGTGACTGTGGCAAGCTTTGCGAAAGTAAGAGAAAGAGAAGCGGAGGCTGAACAGTCAAAAGAAACAGAGGAAAAACAAAAAGAAGAGATTTCGGAATCAGAGGAACATATAGAGGAATAAGAGGTAAAGTGTAATTATGGAACAGCAAAAAGCCGTAAGGAAGAAAAAACGCAGACCAGCCGGCAAAAATTCCAGAAAAAGAAATTCCGGTATTTCTTTAAACAGGATCAATATAAAACTTATCGCAGGGGCTGTTGTGGCAGCAGCCCTTGTAATAGGTCTTATATTTGCTGTGAGAAGCTGCAGTGCAGGAAATAAATCGCCGGAAAAGGCTGTGAAAACACTTGTTACATCATATTTAAAAGGAAAAGAAAAAAAGATATTAAAATGTTATGATGTGAAAAAGGCGGATGAGGATCTTCAAAGAGAGATATCAGCAACCATTACATATTTTGAAGCCCATAATCCTAAAAAAACAAAGATAACCGCATGTGATACTATATACAAAAACGGGAAAAATGCGTATGTATATATTATTTACAATCTTATTCTGGAAAATGACCAGTCCTATCCATGTATCAGCACTTATATGACACAGCAGAAGGA
>URWL01000222.1 GCA_900551465.1 uncultured Blautia sp.
CTTCATAGGATCGATCCGGATAAGGGCACGATCACTATGCCGGACGGAATAGAATATCCTTTGAAGGATATGAATTTTCCTACGGTTGACTGGGAACATCCTTATGAACTGACAGAAGGAGAACATGGAGTGATGGAACGGCTGGAGACAGCGTTCAGAAACTGTGAAAAGCTGCAGAACCATATGCGTTTTCTTCTGGATCGAGGCGGTCTTTATAAAATATACAATAATAATCTCCTTTTTCACGGCTGTATTCCGCTGAAAGAAGATGGAAGTCTCAAGGAAATTGAGGTTTATGGTGAAAAATACAAAGGACGTGCACTGTACGATGCTTTGGAAAGCTATGTTCGACGGGCATTCTTCGCAGTGGATCCAGAGGAACAGGAGCAGGGCAGAGATATTCTGTGGTATATATGGGCCAGTCCGAATTCTCCTCTTTTTGGAAAAGATAAAATGACAACCTTTGAACGTTATTTTATTGAAGATAAGGAAACACATAAAGAGAAAAAAGGAGCATATTACCGCTTTCTTGAAAATGAAGAGGTGGTGGACGGAATGCTTAAAGAGTTTGGTCTGGATCCTTTAAAGAGCCATATCATCAATGGTCATGTTCCTGTTCATCAGAGCGAGGGAGAAAGCCCGGTAAAGTGTGGAGGAAAGCTCATAGTTATTGACGGCGGTTTGTGTACCGCATATCAGAAGGTAACAGGGATTGCCGGATATACTCTGATCTATAATTCCTATGGTCTGTTTCTTGCAGCCCATGAACCTTTTACTTCTGCAGAAGAGGCTGTCTCAAAGGGAAATGATATTGTATCCAGTCAGATGGCCGTACATTACAGCTCAAAAAGAAGACTTGTGGGAGATACGGATAATGGTCGTGCGCTCCGAGAAAGAATACAGGAGCTGGAGAGCCTTTTGGATGCTTATCGAAAAGGTACGATAAAAGAAACAAAATAAAGTCTTTACTTATCTAAACTGTTTTTATATAATGTTGCTTGCAATGAATACGGAAGATCAAACTGGTAACCAGCTTCACGTTTACGAAAAAACACAATAAGGAGAGAACAGAATTATGGGCGGAATTTTTGGAGTAGCTTCAAAATCCAGCTGCGTGCTGGACTTGTTTTTCGGCATTGATTACCATTCACACTTGGGTACAAGAAGAGGAGGAATGGCAGTATATGATCATGCCAAAGGCTTTGACAGAGCGATCCATAACATTGAAAACTCACCGTTTCGTACAAAATTTGACAGAGATGTATCAGAACTTCAGGGTAATCTGGGAATCGGATGTATATCCGACAATGAGCCTCAGCCTCTTCTGGTGCGTTCTCATCTGGGAAACTTTGCTATTACTACAGTAGGTAAGATCAACAACATGGAAGAACTGATTGAGCATTCCTTTAAAAATGGAAGTACTCATTTTCTGGAAATGAGCGGAGGAAATGTAAACCCTACAGAGATGGTAGCTTCTCTTATTAACCAGAAAGCCACTATGGTGGAAGGAATCCGTTATGCGCAGGAGATGATCGAAGGTTCCATGACAATGCTGATCCTGACTCCAAAGGGACTTTTTGCAGCAAGAGACCGTCTGGGAAGAACTCCTCTTATTGTAGGAAAGAAAGAAGATGCCCGCTGCGTATCTTTTGAAAGTCATGCATATATCAATCTTGGGTATGAGGATGAAAAGTCTCTGGGACCAGGAGAGATTGTTTTTGTTACACCGGAAGGAATTGAATCCCTGCAGAAACCTGGCGAAAAGATGCGTATCTGTTCTTTCCTTTGGGTATACTATGGTTATCCAACATCTACTTATGAAGGAGTAAATGTTGAGGAAATGCGTTATAAGTGCGGCGACATGCTGGCAGAACGTGATTTTGGGGAAGTGAAGCCTGACATTGTAGCAGGAGTACCTGATTCAGGAATTGCACATGCTATTGGTTATGCAAACCGATCAGGGGTACCGTTTGCCCGTCCTTTTATTAAATATACACCAACCTGGCCGCGATCCTTTATGCCGACACAGCAGAGCCAGAGAAACCTTATTGCAAAAATGAAGCTGATCCCGGTTCATAAGCTTATCAAAGGAAAAAGTCTTCTTATGATCGATGACTCTATTGTAAGAGGAACACAGCTTCGTGAAACATCCGATTTTCTTTATACAAATGGTGCAAAAGAAGTCCATATCAGGCCTGCCTGCCCGCCGCTTCTTTATGGATGTAAGTATTTGAACTTCTCTCGGTCAAAATCAGAAATGGATCTGATCACAAGAAGAATGATCGCAAAACGAGAAGGGGATCATGTAGATGAAAAGATTCTTGCAGATTATGCAAATCCTGACTCTGAAAACTACAAAGGGATGCTGGAAGACATCCGCAAAGAACTGAATTTTACTACCCTGAAATACCATCGTCTTGATGATCTGGTGGCATCTATTGATATTGAGCCATGCAAGCTCTGTACTTACTGCTGGAGCGGTAAAGAATAAGAACCGGTATCAGAGGGAATACAGAACAGAGGTGAAACCCAATGAAAAAAAGAGACGAGATACTGAAGGTGCTGTTATGTGTGCTGATCGCTGTGTTTGTTATAGTAAGTGCAGCTGCTCTTCTGTTGGTTGGATTCCGCAGCAGCGCTATAAAAGAACAGAAAAAACAGGCTGCCATGGAAGCTTTGAAGAACAGGCCTACTGCAGTACCAACAGCCGCTGTCTCTGCAACACCAACGCCTTCCCCCAGACCGACAGCAACGCCAACTCCTGTTCCGGTTAAGACGGCTGCGTTTGATCCGAATGTTTTTTGGGATAATTGGTACAGTACAGATGGAACCGCAGCGATAAATGTATATAATATCAGCTTGGATACGGTATCTTTTAGCTTTTCTCAGACAGACCGTAATCAGACACAGACAGTTACCGGGGATGTGACAGCGGAAGTTGCAGGAAATGCGGCAAAATTTACACTTTATGATTCCGTGGGAAATACTTCATATGGAAGTATGATTTTTGATAACGGTCAGCTCTATCTGAAAATACTGACCACAGACCCGGTATCTGCAGTATATCCCAGTGTAGACTGCATTATGAGCCGTGAGCAGATCCAGCTGATTCCGGATCCAACTGCAACACCTGTGCCGACAGCAGTGCCGCCGCAGCAGACGGATACGCAGACAGGGGAATACTTCTTCCCGGAAAGCAGCAGCCGTTATCTGACAGATGAGGAAATATCTGTATATTCAGCTGAACAGCTGGAGCTTGCCAAAAATGAAATATATGCCCGCCATGGACGTATTTTTGTGACACAGAGGATTTCTGACTATTTTAACAGTACTTCCTGGTATCAGGGAACCATAGATCCGGAAACTTTTGATGCACAGCAGGATTCCATTTTTAATGAATATGAAATGGCAAATATTCAGAAGATCGATCAATGGCAGAGATCCAAGGCGGAAGCTGGAAATTAAAATATAACCAACAGATGAATACGGAATATGTCTGTTTATGGCATGCAAAGAGGAGCAGGGCTCTCAAGATTTGAGGGAACTGCTCCTCTTTGTTTTATAGAGGTTGTTTTTTTCGGAGAGGAAGGATATAATAGAAATATTCAGAGTTATGATCTCAGTTTTTCTATTCTGTTTCTGCAGCAGATCTGCTGCAGGTATCCCATATATATAATAAAATAAGCTATGATGAGATGTCATGTCGGGGAGACGTTTTTTCAGAAAGGAGAAGTATGTTTGCATCCGTATTATCGGCGGTGATCATGGGGATGGAAGTACACCCGGTTCAGGTGGAGGCAGATGTCAGCGACGGACTGCCGTCTTTTACCATGGTGGGATTTCCCTCTGCTCAGGTGAAGGAGGCACAGGACCGTGTAAGGACAGCCCTGAAAAATAATAAAATTGCGCTTCCGCCCAAAAGAATTACAGTGAATTTTGCCCCGGCAGATATAAAAAAACAGGGGGCTGGATTTGATATTCCTGTGGCTGCGGCAGTACTTGCAGCAGCAGGGATTTTTGAATCGGAAAGTTTAAAAGGAGTGATGATGGCAGGAGAATTAAGCTTGAACGGAGAAATCCATGCCATTCCAGGAATTCTTCCGATTGTGATACGTGCCAGAGAGGAGAAATGCCGATTTTGTATTGTTCCGGCAGGGAATATGAAAGAGGCAGGTCTGGTTCCGGATATGAAAGTGATCGGTGTCAGAAATCTGCAGGAAATGATTCGTTTTTTAAAAAGGCCTGACAGCTATA
>URWL01000223.1 GCA_900551465.1 uncultured Blautia sp.
GTACTTGATGAATATTACTGGCTGAACAAACATGACCCCAACTACTCTCTGTGTCGTGCAACAGTAAACCGGGGGCATGACGCACATACAGACGGCCGATTCAATTTAAGCCAAAAAGGATGCATGGAGATCATGAAGCTCTTTTTAACAAAAGATGAAGATCTCTATGACAAAAAAATAGAAGACGTTTTTGATGACGAAGTATTCAACTCCACTTTCTGGCTTTATTGGAGAACCATGTTTGCCTTCGAAAACTGGCACAGTGCTCTTGAGATGAAGCTGTATTTCCAGCGTTTTATCCATCATATCGCAGGTCTTCCGGATTTCAGCGCTTTGAAATTCACCAAATACAATCAGTATGAATCCCTGATCCTGCCAATGCAGAAATATCTGGAAAACGCAGGTGTTGATTTCCAGTTTAACACAGAAGTAACAAATGTTCTTTTTGACTTCAAAGACGGCAAAAAAATCGCTTCTGCTATTGAATATAAAGTAAAAGGGGTAGAAAAAGGACTGGTACTTACAGAAAATGATCTTGTTTTCGTCACAAACGGAAGCTGCACCGAAGGAACCATTTACGGAGATCAGAACCACGCACCTAACGGAGATGCCGAGGTCCGTACCAGCGGCTGCTGGAGCCTGTGGAAAAATATTGCCAAACAGGATCCGTCTTTTGGTCATCCGGAAAAATTCTGTTCCGATATCAGCAAGACCAACTGGGAGTCTGCCACCATCACTACTTTGGATGAAAAAATCCTTCCATATATAACCGATATCTGCAAACGCGATCCCAGAAGCGGCAATGTAGTTACCGGAGGTATCGTAAGCTGTATGGATTCAAAATGGCTGCTCAGCTGGACCATCAACCGCCAGGGTCAGTTCAAGGAACAGGATAAAAACAAAGTTTGTGTCTGGGTCTATGGTCTTTTTACAGATGTTCCAGGAAATTATATCAAGAAGCCTATGAGAGAATGCACAGGTAAAGAAATCACCGAAGAATGGCTTTATCACCTGGGTGTTCCTACAGAAAAAATCTCTGAGCTGGCTGAAAACAGCGCTGTCTGTGTACCTACCATGATGCCTTACATCACCGCATTTTTCATGCCGCGTGCAAAAGGAGACCGCCCGGATGTTATTCCAGACGGCTGTGTGAATTTTGCATTCCTTGGTCAGTTTGCGGATACTCCAAGAGATACCGTATTTACTACTGAATATTCTGTAAGAACTGCAATGGAAGCTGTATATGGACTTCTCGGTGTAGACAGAGGTGTTCCCGAAGTATGGGGAAGTGTCTATGACGTTCGTGAACTTTTAAGCAGTTCAGTAAAACTTATGGACGGGAAATCTCCTCTGGAAATAGAACTTCCAGGACCATTAAACATGCTGAAAAAACCCGTTCTGCATTTTGTAAAAGGAACTGTTATTGAAAAAGTATTAAGAGATTACGGCGTATTAAAAGATAACATGTAAAAAGAAGACTGCGCTCTGCGGGTTTGATACCCAAAGATACGCAGTCTTTTTTAATCATCCGGATATTCCACGCCCTCAGGCAGCGGATCCCATTCGTTTAATCCCAGGCTTTGTTTAAACTTTGCCTGTTCCAAAGTCAACGGCTCAAGATCATCCTGGAGATATTCCAGCAATTCACCAATTCCCTCTCTGGTAGCATTATCCACCAGAAAAATTCTTTCACAGCCGGTTTCCTCCAGCCATTGCTTCACCATAGGGATATTGGCATATGGTGAATGGATTTTCGTAATAATACCGATCATCGGACGCAGGATAAAATTCCTGCCGCTTGGCCCAAACAGCGTAAAAGGTTCATCAGCAGCCTGCACGATCCCTACTACATCCGCTTCAAAAGAAAAGCATGCCAATCCCACACTGAAGCGTTTAGATTCCGCATACTCTCCCGGAGAGTCGATCGTATCATCTTCCGTATTGGTATATTGTGTTTTGTGATAATGAAGCTCCTCTCCTTTCAGAGCCTGTGTCAGAGAGGTTTTTCCAGCTTCACTTCTTCCCATCAAAAATAATTTTTTCATTTTTACTCATATCCTGTATTTAACTTTTATGAACCTTGCAGGTTTGAAATCCAAGAACTTCATCAAAAAATCGGACCACTTCCTCCACTGCCGTCTGCACCTGTGAAAGTCCTCCGGTAAGAATCAGGGTTCCACAGAAACGATCCATAAAACCTATCTGCACATCCGCTGCTTTTACCGCCACATCTGCTGCAACTACAACAGCCTCCCAGGGGGTAAAGCGGATAAATCCAATAGACTCTCCTCTGTGATCTTCTCCATCATGAACCCCTATATGCAGTCCCAGATTCTCGTAAATACAGGCATCCGAAGGACTGATCACATGAGCCAGGCACACCTCTTTACCCGGTACACGCACTCTGGTCATTCGGAGTTTTTTCCCTTTGAGATCCTCATAATTATCATGGAACAGCTTTTCCAGCAGTTCTTCCTTTGTTATTCGAGTCATAAGCCCCGCTTCCTATCTCTTTGTGATGTCACAGACTACATATCCCAGAGTATCACGGAAATAGTCCACAACCTCTGTCATAGCTGACATAACATCTGAAATCTCTCCTGTAATGATCAGCGTACCTGTAAAACGGTCTGCAAATCCAAGATAAACATTTCCGCTTTTTACTGCAATATCAGATGCGATCACCGCAGATTCCGGAGGGGTCATATTCATGATCCCGATAGCAGAGGAACGATAGTCCACCTGGGGATTTAACCCCAGTTTCTGATATATGATCGGAGCCGGGCCGCCCATCACATGCGCAAAAGTAATTTCCTTTCCGGCCACAGTCTCCTGTACAATTCTGATCTGTTCTCCATGATCGTTTGCCATTTGTTGTTTCTCCTTTCAGAAAGCATTTGACATAGATTCTCTTAAAATCATACTATTATAAAAAACCTCTGTCAAGTTGATTTCCTCCATTGAAAGGTCAAAAAACTGCTGCCGGTTACAAGAAACAGTAACCGGCAGCAGTTTTTATGTCACATCTTATCTTTTCCGGATATTACAGCCCGGTCTTTTCTCTGATAAATGCCCTTGCCTTCAGTGCATATTCAAAAGGATTGGCTTTTACAGGATCCTGTTCTGCTTCAACGACCATATATCCTTCATATCCAGCTTTTTCCAGAACTTCAAAGATAGGATCAAAATCAATACACCCATCTCCCGGGATTGTAAAGGCTCCCATTCTAACGCCTTCAAGGAAACTTAATCCATTATCTTTTACCTTCTGCACAACTTCCGGACGGATATCTTTCAAATGTACATGACGTATTCTGTCTGCATAGGTTTTTACCATCTCTAACGGATCAGCTCCACAGTAAGCAAAATGTCCTGTATCAAAAAGAAGGCTTACATATTCCGGATTTGTATTATCCATCATACGTTTTACTTCATCAGGATCCTGTACTACTGTACCCATATGGTGATGGAAAGTAAGAGAAATGCCATACTCTTCTTTCGCAATCTTTCCAAGGCGGTCCAGGCCACTGCACAGAAGCTCCCATTCTTTATCATCCATCACATATTTCTGTCCGAATACAGGTGTTTCCTGCTGTCCCTGAACGCTGTAGCTCTGCTCGGAAGCACCTATGATCTTTGCTCCCATAGCTTTAAGAAAGCCAAGCTGTGCCCGAAATTCTTTCTCTACCTCTTCAAAAGACTTTGAAATAAGAAAAGAAGAAAACCACTGATTGCATATTTCAACTCCACGAAACTGAAGAGCTTTTTTCAGGATTTCCGGATCTTTTGGATACTTATTTCCCACCTCAGAGCCTGTAAATCCTGCCAGAGCCATTTCGCTGACACACTGTTCAAACGTATTTTCTCCACCCAGATCAGGAAGATCATCGTTGGTCCAGGCAATTGGAGCAATACCAAGCTTTACTTTATTTTTATCAAACATCAACATCTCTCCCATCTGATCTTTACATGATCTCAGAAATCTTAACCGGTCTGTGCTCTTCGCTGGATTTCTTTGCAGCAAGACCCATAAGCACCGGTTTCAGTCCATCATATACATTCAACGGTGTTTCCTTATCATTTACAATAGCATCAATAAACGCACATACTTCTTTGCCGTAAGCATCCATATATCTTTCCAGGAAGAAAAACAGAGGCTTTTCTCCGGTAACGCCTTCTCCATTGCTGATCTGTACAGATGACTGACTGTCATTGGAAATCGCAGCCATACCCAGAGAACCA
>URWL01000224.1 GCA_900551465.1 uncultured Blautia sp.
CTGATGCCAGACAGGAGAAAAGAACTGTCTTCATCATTTGTGCCGGTGTAAATCCGTCAATCAGGTGAAGCAGAATGATCAGAAGAATTCCCTGAAGAATTGCCACCGGATAAAGAACAGATGCCTTGCTTGCCCACCATGCAAAACCTGATTTTAGTTTTCCCTTGTATTCTGTCAGAGGATACATCAGACAGAAAGCAAGACAGCCTACCCACAGACCTACGGACATCATATAGGGAGCCATAGCATGTCCATTATTCTTCACCGTTGTCATCTGTGTTTCTTCCTCCCTGACCGGTGCGGCAAACATGCTTATCATATCGTCATTCACCTTTGTTTCTTTTACCTGCTCTGCACCGTCACTGAGACTTGTCTGCAGAGTATCTGAACCGTCACTTAATTTTTTGATTCCCTCTCCCAGTTCCTTTGATCCGTCATAAAGCTTCGACGATCCATCCTGGATCTGTCCTGCACCATCTGCAAGCTGAGCAGCTCCTTTGTTCAGGGTACTGTTGTTTTCAACAAGCTTGCTTGTTCCGGCTTTCAGAGTTTTTGTTCCATCTGAAAGCTGCGCTGCCCCTGATGCAAGAGTCGAGGCTCCTGATGCAAGCTTCTGTGTTCCTGAGGTAAGAGCTTCATTATTTCCTGCCAGTGTTCTGACTCCGGTTGTATAGGTTTTGATTCCCTCACTTAATACGCCTACTCCATCTGCAAGTTTTTTTCCTCCGGCTGTCAGCTGACTGATACCTCCTGTTACGGTGCTGCCTGCGGCTTTCAGCGCTTCTGCTCCTGCTGTCAGTACCTTATCATTAGCTGTCAGCTGGGCAAATCCCTCATTCAGAGCTTTTATTCCTGCAGCTGCTTTTGGAAGATCCTTTGTTCCTTCTTCCAGGGTATCCAGAGCAGAGGATACCGCTCCCACACCCTGATTCACTTTCTGGGATCCTGCATAAAGCTGCCCTACTGCAGATGACACCTGATTGATGGGATCTGTTGGGATCGAAGGAATATTTTCTGCACCATCTGCCATTTTCTCAGCTCCGGCTTTCATCTGATCTGCTCCGGCTTTCATTTCTCCTGATTTTGTTCCAAGAGTCTCTGCACCCTTTTTCAGTCCTTCTGCCGCTTCATTCAGCTGTCCTGCTGTTCCGTTTAAGGTTTCCTGGACACCTGCCAGCTGCTGGGAAGCTGCGTCTGCAATCTGCTGTGCCTGCGCTGTATAAGCAGACGCATCCATATTTTCCACATTATTCTGTACTGCATCTACTCCAGACACACCGGAAGCAGAATTGCCAAGCATTCCGATCACGGCATTCAGACTTGCCGCAGAAACCATTCCGTTTTCATCTGCCGAACCTTGTATTCCCTGGATTGCTGCCTGAGCATTTGCCATAGATGCCTGCATACCGGATATCTGCTGATTTGCCGCATCGATCTGCCCGTTTGCAGAAGCAATCTGAGCATTTGCCGCGTCCAGCTGGTTTCTTGCTGCATCCAGCTTGCCATTTGCGTCCTGAGCGCACTGATTTACAATGCCTGCCACTCCACTTACTGCATCTGCCACAGGTTTGGATACACTCTGAACCTGAGCTGCCACTGCAGAAATGCCCTGGCCTGCCTGTGCAATCACGCCTGCCGCATTTGTCATTCCTTCTGCAGCCTGTGTCATTCCGGAAGAAGCAGAAGTCATTCCTTTTCCAGCACTTTCCATTCCGCTTTTTGCTTCAGATAAACCTGATGTCAGCTTTTTGATATTTTCTGCTGTCACACTGCCTCCAAGCTCTTTCAGCTGTCCGTACAGTTCCCCTAAGCCGGATTCAATCTGCTGAGTTCCCGCTTTCAGAGAGCCATCTCCTTTGGAAACAGAACTGTTCAGCTGAGAAATACCGGAAGATACCTGACCGATTTCCTCCAGCGGTGAAAGCTGTTCTGCTCCCGCTGCCAGCTGATCCGCTCCGGCAACATACCGGAGCACTCCATTTGCAAGAGTGTTTGCCCCGCTTACATACTGAGTTGTTCCATCTTTCAGGGTATCAAGACCTTTTTTCAGCGTCTCTGCCCCATCCTGAAGATCTCCCGTTCCAGCTGTCAATTGAGCAGAGTTTGCATCGAGCTTTGCAACTCCATCTGTATAATCTTTGACCCCCTGGTTTAATGTGTTTACACCTGCTGTCAGCTCCGGAATCTTTGCTGTCAGAGTACTGACTCCGTCATTCAGCTGTGCAGCTCCATCATCAACCTGGGCTACGCCGTCTGTATATTCTTTCAGCCCCTCTGTGAGAGTATTTGCTCCGTCCTTAAAAGTAAGAGTACTGTCCGCCAGCTTTTTCAGATTATCCGTAATGGTTTTATTTCCATCAGACGCATCTCCCAGTCCGTCATTCAGCTTTACGGAACCATCAGCTGCCTCCTGCATACCGTCTCCGATCTCTGTAATCTGGTCAAAAACTGTCTGTGTATAAGTTTCTGTTACCTGTGATGCTACCTCATCACGGATTTTTACAACAGCACTCTCACTCATTTTTGAAGCAATATAATTTGTTCCCGGATTTGTCTCATACTCCAGTTCCATTTTCTTTGGCTTCTCATCCATCAGGGTAGAAGCATTCTGAGAAAAATCTTCCGGAATGGTAATTACCATATAATAGGTGCCATTTCTCAGTCCCTGTTCCGCATCTTTGCTGTCCACAAAATGAAAATCAAGGGAATCATTATCCCTCAGGGCATCTTCCATATCACTTCCCACACTCAGGGTTTTTCCCTCATATTTTACGGCTTTATCCTTGTTGACCACCGCCACAGGAAGCTGATCCAGATTTCCATAAGGATCCCACATGGATTTCAGAAATAATCCTGCATAAATAACGGGAATTACGATAATAGCAATAACAACTACTACCAGTATTTTGTTCTTCAGCAGGTGCTTCCACTCGTTTTTGATCATAGTCATTCCCTTTCTTTCTATAATTGATCCTGTAAATCACATTTTATTCTATTAATCAATTTTATCTCTATTAATAAACAACATGTTGCTTTTCTTTACAAGGCGTATTATACTAAAACTGAAGAAAAATACAAGCGACAAAAAAAGAGCTGAATATTTACTAATCGACATATTTTTTGTATTTTGTCTACTAAACATAAAATTCAATATTTCTACCAAATCAACGCCTTTTTTTGCAAAAAGATTGGAGGTTTTTTCATGGCTGAAAAAGTTGACCGAAGAGTCAGAAAAACAAAAGCTCAGTTGAGACAGGGTCTTGCCCGCCTGATGCAGAAAAAAAGTATAAAAGAAATTACCGTAAAGGAACTTGTCGATGAAGTGGATATTAACCGTTCCACCTTTTATCTTCACTACACCGACATCTATCAGATGCTTGAAAAAATTGAAGAAGAAGCCATGCTTGAAATTCGGGAAGCGCTGGAAGGCTGTCCTGTTCACTGTACCGAACGAAAAAAAATCCTTCCCTTCCTGGCCCGCTTTTTCTCTATTATGGACAGCAACCGTGATCTTGCCCTGGCTCTTCTGGGACCAAATGGCGACATGGATTTTGTAGCAAGAATCGAGGCACTGATTGCCAATAAGTTTCTCGATCAGAACAGCTTTCCCCTGTCAGACAACGAGGTATCATATGCCTACTCTTTTTGTCTCAGCGGCTGTGTGGGTATGATCAAAACATGGCTGTCCAAGGCAGAGCATGAATCTCCGGAAGCTATGGCTCGTCTTACCTTTCACCTGATCGACAACATCTCTCAGGAATATCTTAAGGATTATGTACGGTGATCCGGCCACTATTTCTATTCCTGTACAAAAAAACCTTCGGTTCAGACTCCGAAGGTTTTTTGTTATTATTCATTTTCTATTTTACAGGTAGTAATAGACTGGGGAAGAATCATCTGTGCCATGCCAGACATTTAACGTCTGCATGAACCTCTCCGGTCATCCAGTCCACATCATTGGTGATCCAGTCCATAATCTCCAGCTGACGTGTTTCCCAGGCAATGGTCTCCTGTCTGGATTCTGCAGTCTCCTGAATTTCCATGGTCGTGTCAATCTCATCATAACCAAAAATATAGCCGCCTGCACTCCAGATACTGAAGTTGCTGTCCGGACCCGGATCTACAGTATCTCCCCTTTTTGCAATCAGTCCGTCATGGCGGGCCTTATACTCTTCTTCACAGCCCTCCTTCAGTTTTGTCATAAATACTCTGTGCCGAATCAGTTC
>URWL01000225.1 GCA_900551465.1 uncultured Blautia sp.
TCTTCATACTGGTCGAACAGGATGTGATAAGGCATCACGATCTGGGCACGATCAGAGATCATAATCTTCGGAGCCGGAACTCCTCTGTCCACAACCTCCTGATACTCTTTAAAAAATACCGGAATATTCAGAGCCACACCATTACCGATAATGCTTGTGGTATGGTCATAAAACACACCTGACGGAAGTGTATGAAGTGCAAATTTACCATAATCGTTCACGATCGTATGCCCTGCATTGGCACCTCCCTGAAATCTTACGATAATATCGGCTTCCTCAGCAAGCATATCTGTGATCTTGCCTTTTCCCTCATCTCCCCAGTTTGCTCCAACTACTGCTTTGATCATAACACTATTTCCTCCTCGTGTCGTTTATTGATCTTAACTGTTCAGTACCTGAATAGTTACTATGATTTATACATTGATTTCTGCTGTTACTCCAAGAAGTTCCTTATGGGCAGCAAGAACCGGCTGTACGGTTTTTGCAAGAAATACCTCTGTCTGCTCCTTTGCTCTTCCCACATATCTGGACGGCTCCATTGTCTTCTCCAGTTCCTCCAGAGTCAGGTTAAAGGCCGGGTCTGCTGCGATCAGTTCCAGAAGATTATTATCCTTTCCTTCTACCTTTACTGTACGTCCTGCTTCCATGGAAAGTTCACGGATACGCTCGTGAAGTTCCTGACGGTCTCCGCCTGCCTTAACCGCATCCATCATGATATTCTCAGTTGCCATAAACGGAAGCTCGGAACGAAGACGTTTTTCGATTACCTTAGGATAAACAACCAGCCCGTCCACTACATTCAGGCAAAGATCCAGGATTCCGTCAATGGCAAGAAAGCCTTCCGGAACACTAAGTCTCTTATTTGCAGAGTCGTCCAGAGTTCTCTCAAACCACTGGGTAGCAGATGTGATAGCCGGATTCAGGGCATCGATCATCACATATCTTGACAGAGAAGCAATACGCTCACTTCTCATAGGATTTCTCTTATAGGCCATTGCAGAAGAACCAATCTGAGATTTTTCAAAGGGCTCCTCTACTTCCTTCAGATGCTGAAGAAGACGGATATCGTTAGACATCTTATGGGCGCTTGCTGCAATTCCTGCAAGAATATTCAGAACTCTTGTATCCACCTTACGGGAATAGGTCTGTCCGGATACCGGATAGCAATTCTCAAATCCCATTTTTTCAGCGATCATAGGATCGATCTTGTCAATGGTTTCCTGATCTCCGTCAAACAGCTCAAGAAAGCTTGCCTGTGTTCCTGTTGTACCTTTGGAGCCCAGCAGCTTCAGTGTGCCTAATACATATTCCAGATCCTCCAGATCCATCAGGAACTCCTGTGTCCAGAGTGTTGCTCTTTTTCCTACCGTCGTCGGCTGCGCCGGCTGGAAATGAGTAAATGCCAGTGTTGGCTGTTCTTTATATTTATCAGCAAATTTTGACAGTTCCGCGATCACATTGACCAGTTTCTTACGAACTAACTTCAGAGCCTCTGCCATCACAATGATATCTGTATTATCGCCTACATAGCATGAAGTTGCCCCCAGATGGATGATTCCTTTTGCTTTCGGACACTGTACGCCGTATGCGTACACATGAGACATAACGTCATGGCGTACCTGACGTTCTCTTTCCTTTGCTACGTCATAGTTAATATCGTCTGCGTGGCTTTTCAGCTCATCGATCTGCTCCTGCGTAATATTCAGTCCAAGTTCCTTTTCTGTCTCTGCAAGGGCGATCCATAATCTTCTCCATGTGCGGAATTTCATATCCGGTGAGAAAATATACTGCATTTCCTTACTTGCATAGCGCTCTGAGAGCGGACTTACATATCTGTCTGTACTCATTCCGTATCTCCTATCATTTGAAAGATTCCTGCCGTGACTGCTCATTTCAGAAAAAACGCTGTTTCTTCTTTATTCATACAGTCATATCATACGAAGAAAATTATATAACATCCCCGATTTAAAAGCAACCTCTTTTCTTATGCTCCCTGATGGAATTTACCCAGGAATTCCTTCATACGGCTGTTGTCAGAAGAAAATACCTGTTCCGGAGTTCCCTCCACCGCGATCACTCCCTGATCCATAAAAATGATCCGATCAGAGATTTCTCTGGCAAAATTCATCTCATGGGTCACGATCACCATGGTAATATGCAGATCTGCAAGGGAACGGATAACACGCAGCACCTCTCCGGTCAGTTCCGGATCCAGCGCTGAGGTAGGCTCATCAAAGAAAAGAATCTTTGGATTCAGAGCCAGAGCCCTGGCAATGGCAACTCTCTGGCACTGACCGCCGGAAAGCTGACAGGGATAGGCATCCTCCTTATCGGAAAGTCCCATTTTTGCCAGAAGTTCCCTGGCTTCCTGATAAACTTCCGTTTTGTCTCGTTTCTGCACATGAATGGGAGCGTCTGTAATATTTTTCATGACAGTGTAATGAGGAAACAGGTTGAAGTTCTGAAAAACAAGTCCAAAGCAGGAGCGGATTTCTTTCAATTCCTTTTTAGGCGGAGTGACTGGCTTTCCATTTTCCATCCAGACAGTCTTTTTTCCCATATAAGTGATCTCACCGCTGTCAATATCCGTCAGCATAGTGGCACATCTTAAAAGGGTTGATTTTCCGGAACCGGAAGGCCCGATAATGGAAACGATCTCTCCCTCATTTACATGAAGGGAAATATCTTTCAACACTTTCAGTCCGTTAAATTCTTTTTTTATATTTTTCATTTCCAGAAGATTCATTTCGCTCCTCCTAGTGATAATAATTCATTTTTTTCTCAAACCATTCCATGATCCAGGCAACCACAAAATTAAAAATATAATAAAATACTCCTGCGATCATAAAAGGCATAACCGTTGTCTCTGCAGCCGCGATCTGTTTTGCTCTTGCAAACATCTCAATATAAGATACAGAGTAAACAAGGGAAGTGTCCTTTACCAGGGTGATCACCTCATTTGTTACAGACGGAAGAACAATCTTTACCATCTGAGGAAGAACAATCTTAAAAAACGTCTGCTGTCTGTTATATCCAAGAAGCTGTGCTGCTTCATACTGTCCGGCTGGAATAGACTCAATACCGGAACGGTAGATTTCTGCAAAATAAGCCGCATAATTTAAAGAACATCCCAGAATGATAGCGGTAAATTTATATCCGCCAATGTTCATCCCCCACAAATAAAAAGGACCAAAATACCACAACAGCAGCTGCAGCATCAGAGGCGTACCTCTCATAATGGAAATATAGCATTTTACCAAAAGGCTTAACGGTTTAAATCTGCACACTCTTCCAAAGTACACTACAAGTCCCAAAGGAAGGGAAAACAAAAGTGTCAGGCAGAAGATCATCAGTGTTGATCCAAAACCTATGGTAAGCTGTTCCAGCATCACCTGAAAACTCATATTCTTTCCTCCGTGATCATAATAAATTTTATAAATTCTCTTTGTCACAAATAAGGCTGCTGCACCAGTTGACCATCAACCTGCACAGCAACCTATCTTGTCTTCATTCTCTATTCAGTTATATCTCAAACACACGAAGCTTCTCTGCCCGAAATATACTTATTCTGCTGTCTCTTCTGTATCAGCATCTTCAGCAGTCTCTTCTGCTGCTCCAAGGCTTACCATATCGGCGATCTCATACTTTTCAGCCAGTTCCTGAACAGTTCCATCATCCGCAAGCTTCTGAAGATCTGCATTTACGATATCGCAAAGCTCATCGTTGCCTTTCTTAAATCCAATCGCATACTGTTCTGTATTCAGGCTTTCTTCCAGCATCACAAATCCTTCTCCTCTGGATTTGATCTGATATTTGGCAACTCCTACATCAATTGCCAATGCATCCAGAGCGCCTGCCTGAAGCTCTGTAAATGCTGTATTGTAATCTGCAAATTCATTCAGGGCTGCAAAAGTATCTGCCAGTTCCTTCTGACCGCCCTCTTCTTCGCTCTGAAGCACGTCCAGCGCTGCAGAAGCTGCCTGTACACCCACAGTCTTACCTGCAAGATCTGTAAGCTTTTCAATGCCTGAATCTTCTGCTACAACGATCACCTGACTGTTATCTACATAAGGAACAGAAAAAGTATATTCTTCTTCCCTTCCATTCATAGTAAATCCATTCCATATACAGTCTATAGAACCGGAATTCAATTCCATATCCTTAGAATCCCAGTTGATAGGCTTCTTCTCCAGTTCCCATCCTTCTATATC
>URWL01000226.1 GCA_900551465.1 uncultured Blautia sp.
GTCCTGTATTAAGATCAGGAGGTGTTTTTTTGGAAGACGATACCATTAAGCTGCTGAGAGAATGCAATGCAGGAATCAAGATGGGAGTTTCTTCTCTGGAGGATGTACTGAAGCATGTAACGGACAGTAATTTACGTAAATTGATACTGAAAAGTATGGAAACCCACTCCAGATTGGGCGATACGACTCATGAATATCTGATTTCCTTTCATGATGAGGGGAAGGAACCGCCTGTTATGGCAAAAATGATGTCCTGGGTAAAAACAAACATGAAATTTGAGGATGATGATCCGGATCGTGCAGCGGCAGATCTGCTTACAGACGGATGTAATATGGGAGTAAAGTCATTGCATCAGTATCTGCATCAGTATCCAAAGGCAGAGGAAAAGGTAAAAAAACTTGCAGAAGATGTGATAAAAGCAGAGGAAACTCTGATAAAAGAATTACAGGATTATCTTTAAAATCTGGTCAGATAAACGAAATACCACAGCATGAAAAGGTGTCAGAAAGTCTTAGAAAAGGCTTTCTGACATTTTTGTCTGTCAGGAAAGAGTACCTGTTTCATTAGGTCAAAAAGAATACTTGACTTCTAATTCTTACAGATGTAATATTTAATAAACTTACAAATGTAATATTTAGGAGGACAACTGATGAGAAAAAAATTAAGACACAAAGAAAAGAAAAAGATTAGAAGAGCCCTGCTCTTTTTTGGGGGGATTATCGTACTTATAGGAGGAGCAAATGCAGCTGGAAATTTACTCCAGGAAAACCCGGAAAAGCTGCTTACAGAGTATATGGCTCATATTGAACAGAAGGAATACGAAGAAATGTATGAAATGACAGACACAGATGGACAGTCTCCTGAACAAAAACAGCATTTTATAGAACGTAATTCCAGGATTTATGAGGGGATTGGCATAAAAAATTTGAAATTAAGCAATATTACAGAAAAGAAAAACAAAGGGAAAATGAAATCTGTTTTCTATACTGTTTCCTTTGAAACAGAAGCTGGAAAGGTGGAATTTGACAATCAGGCAAATTTTGTCAGATGTAAAGAGGGATATAAATTACTATGGCAGGACAGTATGATTTATCCGACACTGACAGAGACAGATAAAGTACAGGTTTCTGTGTTAAAGGCAGAGAGGGGACAGATTCTGGACAGAAACGGAAAACGTCTTGCAGGGCAGGGAAGAGCGGTTTCTGTGGGAGTTGTTCCTGGAAAATTAGAAGAACATTCGTTAGAAGATCTGGCTGCTTTATTGGATACAGATATAGAAAATATAGAGAATAAACTGGAGGCTGACTGGGTAAAAGACGGTTTTTTTGTACCGGTGGCAACTCTTCAGAAAATACATGAAATTGATCGGATGAAGATAGAGACAAATGAGGAAATGATGAAGGAATATGAAAGACAAAGGCAGATGAAAGAGATTCCGGGGGTCCAGTTTTCAGATATTGAGATCCGCACCTATGATATGGGGGAAGCTGCCGCCCATCTGGCAGGATATGTGCAGGCTGTTACTGCAGAAGATCTGGAAAAGCATCCGGACGAAGGATATCGTTCGGACAGCGTCATTGGACGAAGCGGAATGGAAGGGCTTTATGAAAAAGAACTGAAAGGAAACGACGGATGTGAAATCTGGATAGTAGATAAGACAGGAGAAAAAAAGGAGAAAATTGCCGGAATCACAAAAGAGGACGGAAAGGATATCCGTCTTACTATAGATTCTGAACTTCAGATGCAGCTTTATGAACAGTTTAAAGAGGATGAGGGATGTTCTGTTGCCATGGATCCTTATACGGGAGAGATTCTGGCTCTGGTAAGTACGCCTTCGTATGATAATAATGATTTTGTCAGAGGGATGTCAGTAGAACAGTGGGATACTTTAAATGAAAATGAAAAAAGACCATTATATAACCGGTTCCGGCAGATTTGGTGTCCCGGTTCTGTATTTAAGTCTGTAGTTGCCGGAATCGGAATAAATGAGGGGATACTTGATCCGAATGAGGATTTTGGAAATGAGGGACTGTCATGGCAGAAGGACTCTTCCTGGGGAGATTATCAGGTAACGACACTGCATGAATATGAACCGGTGATACTGAAAAATGCTCTGATTTATTCGGACAATATTTATTTTGCAAAAGTGGCATTGAGAACAGGCTCCGAGAGACTGGAAAGAGCCCTGGAGCAGCTGGGATTTAATCAGAAACTGCCCTTCGAAATAGAGATGGTACAATCGCAATATTCAAATACGGAGCATATAGAAACCGAGATACAGCTTGCAGACAGTGGATATGGACAAGGACAGATTTTAGTAAATCCGGTGCATCTGGCAAGCATTTATTCAGCATTTCTAAACGGAGGAAATATGATAAAGCCTTATTTGCTGTATGAGGAGAAGCAGGAGAGTGAAATATGGATTCCCGAAGCATTTTCTCAGGAAGCTTCGGCAGAAATACTGGAGGGATTAAAAGGTGTTATAAATGATCCAGGCGGTACAGGATACGGAGCCTGCAGAGAAGATATTTTACTGGCCGGTAAAACAGGGACGGCTGAATTAAAGGCTGCAAAAGAAGATCATACGGGAACAGAAATCGGATGGTTTGCAGTTTTTACTGCAGATAAGAATGTGGAGAGACCGATTCTTATCCTTAGTATGGCTGAAAATGTTAAGGATACAGGGGGAAGCGGTTATGTTGTGAAAAAAGATAAAGCAGTATTGGATCAGTATTTTTCCATGCAGAAATAGAGTAAGTAAAAAGAACTGACAGTAGATCAAATAAATCTGGCGCCAGTTCTTTTTATTAATAAGGAATCTTTAATTTTGACAAAGCAGAAGCTGTGATTTCTGCCGCTTTGCTTCCGGAAGCGGATGCAGTATTCTGAATATTTGTTGCAAAGTAATACACATGATCAGGGGATTCTATAAAGCCGATAAACCAGCCGCTGATATCTTTTCCGTCTATGCGGTCTGTTCCGGTTTTTCCATAAAGAACACTCCGTGGAGAGGCACTTTGAAGGATGGAAGCTTTGACCGTCTGGATATGCTCCGATGAAAAATGAAACTGGTTTTCATTTAGTTTTCTTAACAGATCCACCTGTTCAAAAGGAGAGATTTTCAGAGCCCCATCTGTCCAGTATAAACGGATATCGGAACCAAGCTGCTGATTTCCATACTGTATTTTTTGCAAAAAAGAGCTTATAGAATGAAATCCCAGCTGAGAATCAATAGACTGAAAATACCAGTTTACAGAATTTTTCATGGCAGAGTCTAATGTCTGGTCTGCTTCCCATGAATGGAACGGCTGATCTTTGCCATCCCAGACCATACCGGTGCTGCCGGGAGTAATGATACCGGATTCCAGCCCAAGCAATGCGTCATATATTTTGTAGGTGGAATTTGGCGAGATCCTTTTGGCGGCATTATGGGGATGATAAACTGTCCATGTGTTTTGACCGGAATCATATAATACAAAACTTCCGTCATAGTCTCCGAATATATCCCTCAGGTCAACGACAGAAATATGATCCATATGTTCCGGAAAGTAAGCTTCACCGTATTGTGGAGAGCCAGGGAAAGCAAGTGCGGGAGCAGAAAAAACAAATAAGCAGGCAAGTATTGTAAGTACAGCTCCTCCTCTTAGTCTGCTGATTTTTGTATCTCTCTGAAAATGTATAATATTCAGGATCCTGCTTTCCATCTGAGATTTGCTTCCGCTGATGCCGGCTGTATAAGGAAAATGAGAAATTTTTTCAGCATAATCAATCAGTGTATTTCCATAGGCATGATGATCAGAAGGTTTGAGAAGCTGCAGCACGGCTGAGTCGCAGGCGATTTCACGGTCACACTGTATTTTTCTCAGAGCATACCATACCAGAGGATTAAACCAGTACAGAATACCTGTTAGGGGCATGAGAAAACTGATAAAAGTATCTTTTTGGCGGCAATGCTGTAATTCGTGCAGCAGGATAAAACGTAATTCAGCCGGACTGAAATCTGAGATCAGCTGGATCGGAAGATAAATGCGCGGCTTTAATAATCCTGCAGCATAAGGGGAAGCTAAAAATGCGGTACTGTAAACAGGAACAGCTTTTTTTATTTTTAGTTCACTGCAGCATTTTTTATATAAATCCTGAACCTGAGGGTTTTGTACGGGCAGGGCGGATTTTTCTAATATACGAC
>URWL01000227.1 GCA_900551465.1 uncultured Blautia sp.
GGAGAAATGTACTGCTCCAAAGTGGAATCTTTTACCCACAAGAAAGTATATGATGTGATACTGTCCAAGAAATTTCTTGGACCTGAAGACCATGTACTGCTGATTGATGATTTTCTTGCCAACGGATGTGCTCTGATGGGACTGATCGAAATCGTAAAAGAATCCGGTGCAGTTTTGGAAGGCGCCGGAATCGTCATCGAGAAAGGCTTCCAGACCGGAGGACAGACCATCCGCGAAATGGGCGTACGTCTGGAATCACTGGCCATCATCGATTCCATGACAGATGATTCTCTGACCTTCAGATAAAATATCTGCTGCCGCTTGCTTTTTGTCTTTTGTTTTTACAGAGGATGCATACAAAAAGACAGATCCTGTGTCTTGTGAATTTTCTTTATCTGCGGAATTTTCACAAAACACGGTGATCTGTCTTTTTTATATGCATCTAAGCCTGCTGGACAGAAAATCATATTTTCTCATCTCTGCACAAAGGTAATTTATTTGCTTCCTCTTAATGTAATCCGGGGTTTTTGTGTAGGGGTCGGCTCTGCCTCTTCTTCTGACTCAGGCTCTTCAGTGGGTTCAGGTTTTACAGTTGGGTTCGGAACAGGTGTGGACGTAGGTTCCAATGTTGGCGTTGGAGTTGCCTCCGGACGTATCTCTTCTTCATCATAATACCCATTGTCAATAAGGATTTCATAATTATCTCCATCAATGATCTGAGGTTCGCATAAATATGTTCCGATGATCTTTACACCATTATCATACTGCTCATAATCATTTACCTCCGGATCCTCTTCTCCGTTAAGGCATTGATGGACCATCTGCTCGCAGGCATCTGCAAGAAGTCTGTAATCCATAAAAAGACTAAAGGATATTTTTCCGGAAGCTACGGCTTTTACTGCTTCCGGTTCACATTCCACACCTGTGATCATCGGCCACATTTCACTTCCGGGAACCACACCTCTTTCTTCCAGTACCTCCACTGCAGCCAGTGCCGCCTGGTCAAATCCTGTACAGATAATGTCCGGCTGTTTTCCCTCTTCATAAGAATTTTCCAGTATTTCCCGAAATCTTGTTTCTGCTGACTCCCGGCTCCATCTGAGGATCCCTGTATCATCAAAGCTTACTTTTCCTGATGTACACACAAGAGTTCCATCGTCCAGATAAGGCTGAAGAATTTCCATTACTCCATTATACAGAAACAGAGCCTGGGTGTTATCCAGAGAACCCATAAGAAATTCTATAGTTTTTGTACCTTTTTCCTCACGAAGCTTCTCAAGCTCTTCTTTTTCTATAATTTCTTCTGCGATCATATTTCCGGCCTGACGTCCGCCAAAGGTGGTATAATATTTTACAGCATTGGTATCCATAATCAGCTGGTCATAAGAAAATACCGGAATTTTTGCCTCCTTAACAGGAGCCAGTGCATCCGTAAGCCCATACGGGTCCACCGGAGCTATGATAAATGCCTTAACCTCTGCAGCAAGCATTTCCTGGATCTGGGATACCTGTTTGGATCCATCGCCTTCTGCATAAAAAACCATAGGTTCATATCCATCTTCTGCAAGATTCTGCTCAAGTTCATATGCATCATCAGCCCAGTTATTTTCATCAGGGAACAAAACTGCCACCTGATTGGAATCTTCCTCCTCTGATTCCTCCGCCTCTGAAGTTGCCTCTTCCTCTTCAGCTTCCTTTGTTTCTTCTATGTCTTTCTTCGTTTCTTTTTCTTCCTCTTTTTCCTTCTGCTCCTCTTCTTCCTCAAGAGCCGCCTGCATCTCTGCATCGTCTCCTGTACCTTCATCCTCTGTCTGCGCGCTTTCACTGGCCGCTTCTGTTGCTTCGTTATTTCCGCACCCTGAAAAAGCGGTCAGTATTGTCAGGGATCCCAGTAAAACAACTGCTGTTTTTCTTTTCATGATACATTCCTTTCTGTCAAAAGGTTCCGAAACCATAATACGCTTCTTTTCATCTAGAACAAAACAAACTGCCACAGGCAGTCATATTCTCCATATACATAAAAACAGAAGGTGTCAAAAGCATCTTGCTTTCGGCACCTTCATGACCGGTTACTTAATCCTCCGGTACAAACTCATCCTTGCCTACTCCACAGATCGGGCACACCCAATCTTCAGGAATATCTTCAAATGCAGTACCCGGCTCGATTCCGCTGTCCGGATCCCCGATTTCAGGATCATATACATATCCGCATGGTTCACATACATATTTCTGCATAATAGCAACTCCTTTCAACTTTCAATTGAAAGCGGTCTCAACCGCTTCATGGCTTCATTATAACGTCAGCTATTTTCTATTGCAAGTATTATTTCACAAACCTTTTGTAAATATAATCATTCGCTTCCTTTTCCTGGGTATCATCCAGTTCGGTCAGTTCCACCTCTGCTCCGTATTTTTTTTGCAGTGCCCGGAGGATCAGCCAGTCTGCAAGCTGTGGATTTTTCGGAAGCAGCGGTCCATGCAGATATGTTCCTATCACATTTTTGTAAATCACGCCCTCGTAACCGGAAACACCATCATTACCCGCTCCTGACAGAACCTTGCCCAAAGGCTGATTCTCTTTAATGCAGGTTCTTCCTCCATGATTTTCAAATCCTACAATCGGCATATCAAAAAGCTCGCTTTTCAGCACAATATTATCAATAAGCCTTCCGTCTCCCTGCTCTGTATACATATCTACAAGATCCAGCCCGTTAATCATCCCCTGATCCGTCTTGTAATATTTTCCCAGAAGCTGATATCCTCCGCAGATAGCGATCACAACGCCATTCGACTCTACATATTTTTTAAAATCTTTCTGGATTTCCTTTAACTTTTCGCAGACAATCATCTGCTCCCGGTCGGATCCTCCTCCCAGAAGGACAATATCAAGTCCGGAAAAATCAATCCTGTCATTTAATTCAAACGAAATTGTCTCTGCCTCGATTCCTCTCCACTGACATCTCTTCATCAGGCACTGAATATTGCCCCTGTCTCCATAAAGGTTCAGCAGATCTGGATATAAATGTCCTATCGTCAGTTTCATTTCTGCTCGCCCTCCAATTTCTTCAGGATATTTCTGGTACTGTACAGCGCCGTATAATTTACAAGTACATACAGATTGCCTGTTCCGTCTTTGATTTTATCTCTTACAGCTTTTTCCACATCCGGTTCAAGTTCTGACGGAATATCCACATACTTCAGTCTTAAACGCATATCCTGACAGCGAATACCACTGACCGTAATACTTTTAATGCTGTCTTCACCGAAACGGTCAAAATCCACATCCCAAAGCCATGAAATATCAATTCCATCCTGTGCATTATCATTGATCGCAATAATCACATCTTTTGGCGCAGTGTCCTGCATTACAGCAGAAATATTCTGATTAAAACCTGCCGGATTCTTTGCCAGATTCAGAATGATCCCTGTTCCCTGAATACGAAACTGCTCCATACGTCCGTTTTCCGGATTGAATTTCTTCAGCATATCCGTAAAGTGCTCTCCTGTCATTCCTGCAGTCCGCACTCCCGCATAAGCAGCAAGGATATTATATACATTATAGAATCCCTTATAATTCGCTGAGATGAGCCTGTTTTCTACACGAAAAGAAAGTCTGTCTCCCACCATTACATCTTCTGCGTTAAAATCCAGTCCGGGACGCTTAAAGCCACACTGAGGGCAGCAATAATCTCCCAGCTGACTGTAATGATAAAAACTGTACTGAAGTTTTTCTCCACATCGCTTACAGAAACGGCCTTCACGAATTTCATTTGTATCATTTTTCATCACCGGCTGGCTGATTCCGTAAAAAATACAAGGATTACCACTGTCCATGGCAAGATATGCAGAAAGGGCATCGTCTCCGTTTACGATCACTTTCATTTCCGGCACAGACCGTATCATAGTTTCCAGAATATTCATGGTAATGTCAATTTCCCCATACCGGTCCAGCTGATCACGGAACAGATTAGTCAGGACCATATAGTCCGGACGGATCTGCGGAAAAATATATTTTGTAGATGCTTCATCAGCTTCAATACAGGCATAGTCCGCATCCATATGTCCGTTTAGCCTGGCTCCCAGCACGAAAGCTGCAACAACACCATTCAGCATGTTGGAACCTGTATGGTTACAGATCACTTTCTGTCCTTCTGCTTCCAGAGCTGCACACAGCATATTATT
>URWL01000228.1 GCA_900551465.1 uncultured Blautia sp.
GGTTCAGGATAGATTCAGCGTACAGGATTTGCTATAATGTCTAAAGAATTATGCCTTTATACAGCGGAAGAAAGGACATGATAAAATGAAGCTTGTCAGAGATAATATTGCACTGGACAGGGATTTTCCTTTTCAGATATCACAGGTAGTCCTGAATCATGAGAACAGTCGTCCGGACACCTTTCACTGGCACAGTTATTTTGAGATCACCTATGTACAGGAAGGTCAGGGAAATTATTTTGTCAATGGTCAGGAATATATGATGGAACCCGGGGACATTATAATATTTAATAATGTGGAAGCTCATGGCTGGAAGCTGATGGGAGAAGATATGAAACTTCTGGTCATGATTTTTTCGCCGGAATTTGTGGCAGAAAAGCTTAGTGTTTTTGATTCGGAATATCTGAAGCCTTTTGTAGAAAGAGGAAGCAATTTTAAGAACAGAATCGGAAGTGAAGAGTCGGTAAGCCATGAAATCCGTAAAGGAATTAGAGAGATTTATGCAGAGTGGCAGCAGCAGAAGGAAGGGTATCCTCTGATGATTAAGGCAAATATTCTCCGTATTCTTACAATGTTGATCCGTACCTATCAGGATGAAAGTAAATCCGGGGAAATGCTGAAGGAAAAAAAGAATGCTATGAAGCGGCTGGAGCAGGCGGTTGCTTATATAGATACTCACTACAGTGAAAAAATCACTCTGGAAGAGGTGGCGGCGGCGGCTTATATGAGTTCAAATTATTTTTCATCCTATTTCAGAAAGGTAACGGGAATCAGTTTCAGTGAATATGTGACCCGTATTCGCATCAGCCATGCCAGAGAGCTTTTAAGAGACACTGATAAAAGTGTTACAGAAATTGCTATGGAATGTGGATTCCATAATATTTCCAATTTTTATCGTTTATATAAAAAGCATGTGGGAAAGCCTCCAAGAAATGAGAAAAGGTAATTGTATTACAAGTTAAAAAATGACAAAAAGAGCCGCGCAATTTCCATGTCCTTTTGGTGAATGTGCTGGTATGATAGAAACATCAAAAAACAGGAGGGTTTTTACGATGAAGAAAAAATTAGTGGCTGCACTGCTGTGTGGTGCAATGGCAGCAGGATCTATCACTGTATACGCAGAAACAGCTCATGCGGAGGGCGATACAACCATTACTTTAATGGCAAGCCAGGACTGGGTGTATGATGCGGAGATGGAGCTTGGCAAAAAATTTGAGGAAGAAACCGGAATCAAGGTGGACTATCAGATCGTTCCGGCTGACCAGTATTATAACATGCTGATGACAAAGCTGAACAGCGGCGAGGGACCGGATATTTTCGGAGGTCAGGCAGGCGCATTTGATATTGTTTCTCAGTATAATGTAGAAGAAAATGCAGTAGATCTTTCCGATCAGCCATGGGTAAAAACCTATGATAAGTTTGCGAAAGAGCAGACTTCTGTAGGCGATAAGGTTTATGGAATGACCTATTTTGATGTTTCTACAGATTATTATGTAATTTATAACAAGAAGATTTTTGAAGAGAATAAGCTGGAAGTCCCGACTACATTTGCAGAGTTCGAGGAAGTATGTCAGACACTTCTTGACAATGATGTAACTCCGATTTATGAGCCATGTGCAGACGGCTGGCATCAGACAATGTGGTTCACTGAAATCGGCGGAAAATATGAGGATCTTGTTCCGAATATCGTAGATGACCTGAATAATAATAAGATTAAATTTGCGGATGTTCCTGAGCTGAAGGAATCACTTGATCAGCTGAACGATATGGCTCAAAAGGGTTATTTTGGCGATAACTACCTGTCTGATGAGTATACAGACCTTCTTATGTATCTTGGAACAGGCGAGTATGCAATGGCTCTTGAAAAACCAGGTCAGATTCCGGCAATCGCAGAGGCTTCCGAGGGAACTTATACAGCAGAAGATTTCGGTATGTTCAAGATTCCGCTTCTTGACAATGACGTGCTGAACGTACATCCGGTAGGACCGTCAAGATTTGTATATTCCGGTTCTGAACATCAGGAAGAAGCAAAACAGTATCTTGAATACATTGCTTCCGCTGACAGCGTACAGTACATGATCGACAACTGTGATAAGATTGAGAACCTTCCGTTTGAGGTTGGTCAGACACCTTCTTACAGTGATGAGACAAAAGAGTTTATTGCATCTGCTGAGAAGCAGGGAACAGTATTCCAGGATACAATCAAATATCTGAACCCACAGTGGACAGAGCTGACTCAGGATATCGTATCTATGTTCATTGGCGACATGACTTCTGAAGATGTTCTGAACGCAATTGACGAAAGACGTGCAACTCAGGCAGAAGCAGTTGGTGACGAAGCCTGGAAATAAATTATAAATAATAAACATAAAGAACGGGGTATTGCCGGAATGGCAGTATCCCGTTCTTTATTTTATCAGATGCATGCGTAATATGACTGACTGCCCATGACAGCCTGTATCTGGTGCGCAAAGAGGAAAACTGCTGATATTATTCGTTTTCTTCCGGCTTCTGACGGTATGTGCTGGGATTCATTCCGGTTAGCTTGCGGAAGGTTTTGCTGAAATGAAACTGGTCTGGATAGCCAACCTTTTCGCCTACCTCCCGAATAGGAAGAGCGGTATTTAACAGAAGATGTTTAGCTTCGTGGATACGCACGTCTGTAAGATATTTCAGAGGCGTGTTTCCGACATACTTATTGAAAAGTTTTGTCAGGTAAGCAGAACTGAAGCCCATGCGGGAGGAGAGGTCAGAAAAGTCGATATCATCCATATAGTGATTGCGGATATAGAGGACTACATAATCTACGATTTCCTGAGCATCCTTTCCGGTCATGGAAGTATCTTCTTCCAGTTCGTAGTATTTTTGGAGAGCAAGACTTGCCTTTCCGAGAGTACTTTCCAGATTTTCCCGGGATACCGGTTTCAGGAGATAGTCAAAAACACCCTGGCGCAGAGCCTCCTGAGCATACTGGAAGTCTGCATAACCGGAGAGGATTACTGTAAGAATATGCGGATACTGCTGGTGGACATTACGGGCAAGGGTAAGTCCATCCATGACAGGCATACGGATATCCGTGATGATCAGATGGATATCTTCCTGTTTCAGCATATCCAGAGCTTCCTGTCCGTCCATTGCCTGACAGATTACTTTGTAGCCGTTGTCCAGAGCATCAATGTGCCTGGCAAGAGACTGGCGGAGCAGTTCTTCGTCTTCAACCAGCATGATGTTATAATGTTTAATCTTTTTCATGAAAACGTCCTCCTACAATCACAAAAGCGCCTCCTTCAGGCAGATTTCCAAACTGGAATAAAAAGGAGTGCCCGAACAGAAGATAAAAGCGAATAAAAATATTCAGAATTCCCATGCCGTCCAGTTCCAGACTGGGAAGACGGCTGTATTTCAGGATCTCGTCCATCTGGGAACGGAGATGTCTGTCTACATCCGGGTCAAACCCGGGACCGTTGTCTTTCACGGAGATCAGCCACTGTCCGGCATCAATGTAGCCCTCAATGCGGATATGCCATGGCGGAGCTGTTTTTGACACAAATTTTACTGAGTTTTCAATAAGAAGCTGGATGCACAGTTTGGGAATCTTCATTTCCAGCAGATCATCGTCAATGTCAAATTCATATGTAAATTTATCTTTAAAACGCATTTTCATACAGTTCAAGTAAAGAGAACAGTGTTCCAGCTCTTCCTCCACTGTGGAAACAGATTCCTTATCAGAAGATATATAACGGAGAATAGAGGTGATATCCTGACACATAGAAGCAACTTCCTCTGTCATTCCTTCTTCAGCCATAGCGCTGATGGTATTCAGGGAGTTATAGAGGAAATGCGGATTCATTTGTGCCTGAAGGGCAAGCATATGAGCCTGTATTTCAGATTCCTTCATAACAAGAAGGGATTCTGTTGCCGCTTCCTGGGCGCGGATAGAGCTGTTCAGGGAATCACGCAGCCGGTCGATTTCTATTACGCCGGAATCTTTCAAATCAATCTGACGGAATGTTCCGGCAGAATCAGACTGCGACAGGAACTGATGCATTTCTGTCAGAGGCTGGGCAATTCTCCGGCTTAAAAATCCTGCCACAAAATAGCATACTACAAACAGACTTAGAGCCAGCAGGGGAATCCACATAAGACTGGCAAGTATAGGAA
>URWL01000229.1 GCA_900551465.1 uncultured Blautia sp.
GCAGAGTATCTCCGATTCCCAGTTCAAGTTCTTTCAGGATGCTGACATTATGGACGCTTGCCCGGCTGACAGTTGTTCCTTCTAATTCTACAGGGTCAAATACAGCAATTGGATTGATTAGTCCTGTTCGGGAAGGACTCCATTCAATACTGCGTAAGGTCGTTTCGCGTATTTCATCTGCCCACTTGAATGCAAATGCATTTCTTGGGAATTTTGTTGTGGATCCCAGAGAGTCTCCGTAAGCAATGTCATCATAGAGGGCTACAAGACCATCTGAAGGAAAAACATTCTTTTCCACAGCATCAGCAAAATAGTCCATGGCTTCATCCAGTGTGTCTGCTGTAACAATGCGATACTCAACAACTTCAAATCCTTGTTTTTTCAGCCATTCCATCTGGTATTCTTTGGAATTATGCATATCCACATTGGAAGCAGATACCAGAGAAAATGCATAAAAACGAACATTTCTTTCTGCAGTGATCTGATTGTTAAGCTGACGTACTGATCCGCTGCATAAATTTCTCGGGTTTTTGTACCGGGCATCGACATCCTCAATAGAGCTGTTGATCCGTTCAAAATCAGGATAAGTGATAACTGCTTCTCCTCGAAGAACCAGGCGGCCCTGATAGGAGATTTTTAAAGGAATATTCCGAAATACACGGGCATTGTTGGTAATGACTTCACCGACGGTACCGTTTCCTCTGGTAACGGCTTTTTGAAGCTCGCCATTTTCGTAAGTAAGAACAATGGTCAGTCCGTCCATTTTCCAGGACAAAAGTGTTTTGTGGTTTCCGATAAATTCTCTGAGAGTTTCTCTGTCCTTTGTTTTATCAAGAGAGAGCATAGGACTTTCATGAGTTTCTTTTGGAAGAAAATCAACGGCTTCGTAACCGACGTTTACCGTGGGGCTGTCTGCCAGTGTGATTCCTGTCTCCTTTTCCAGTTTTTCCAGCTGATCGTACAGAGAATCGTACTCCCTGTTGTCCATGATCTCCCGGTCTTCCTGATAATAGGCTTTTGCTGCTTTGTTTAATATTTTTACCAGCTTTTTCATTTGCTGCAGGGCTGTTTCCATAATTACCTCCTGTAACTGTTTCATTTGAAGAATTTTTCAGCATTTGTTCCAGCTGTTTCTGTTCGTCAGGCCGGATGGTTCTGTATTCTCCAGGCTTCAGATTCCCTAATGTCAGATTCATGATCCGTATTCTTTTTAAAGAGATGACTTCGTAACCGAAATACGCACACATGCGCCGAATCTGTCTGTTTAATCCCTGAGTCAGGATGATACGGAAAGTATTTTTACCTGTTTTTTCCAAAAAGCACTTTCGGGTGACCGTATCCAGAACAGGGACTCCTGATGCCATTTTTTGGATAAATTCCGAAGAAACTTCCTTGTTTACAGTAACTAAATATTCTTTTTCGTGATAGTTTCCTGCACGCATGATCCGATTGACCAGATCGCCCTGATTAGTCAGCAGAAGAAGACCTTCTGATTCCTTGTCAAGGCGTCCGACAGGATAAATACGCAGAGGGTAGTCCAGAAATTCTGTGACAGTCGTTTCCTGCCGCTGCTTTTTTGTGCTGCAGACGATTCCTCTGGGCTTATAGAACAGGAGCAGTACCTGCTGTTTTTCCTGCTGAATGGGCTTTCCGTCCAGACAGACTTCTGCGTCTGGAGAGATGCGTTCTCCGGTGGAAACCAGAGTTCCGTTTATTGTGATTCGTCCCGCATCTGTATACTGATCCGCTTCACGCCTGGAACAGACTCCGGCATTACTTAGATATTTGTTTATTCTTATAGTGTTCATTATTTTTTCCATTTTTTCATTATATAATTATTCTGATTTATTATCAACAAGCAAATATAAGGCAGGGTTGTATTTTTTTGTCGGTTATTGTATGATAGGGAAAGACACGGTGGTGTAAAAAATAAGAGGAGGAAAAAATATGCCAGGCGGCAATAAGCGGATTAATATTTTCCTGCTTTTGCTTACTGTCCTGCTCTGTTTTGGATGCGGCTATCTGTTTCGGCAGACAACAGCAGTTCCTTCAAAACTTAAGGATGAAACCATTGAACTTTTTACGGCAGATGATACGGGAGAGCTTTTGTCTCACAAAAGCGAAGCTCCGGAAGAAGAAAAGGCCTCTGCTCAGGTATCTCCTTTGCCTTCTGCAGCGCCTACAGCAACTCCGGTTTTGATCAAGGCATCTCCGGAAGCCAGCAGCGGTATCTGGACGTCAAGTGGAAGCAGTTGGATGTTTATGGTCAATGGTGCACCCTACACAGGATGGCTTACGGATACAGACGGAAAAAAATATTTTTTTGATTCGAATGGAATCATGCAGACCGGATGGGTAGAAGACAACGGAAAGCGTTATTTCATGGACCTGGATGGGATCATGCAGACTGGTATCATTACTACAGGCGGAAAAAGTTATGAACTCTTATCAGACGGATCATTAAAAGGCTATCAGCCGGAAAAGGAACAGAAAAAAGAAGTACAAAAAGATACAAAAGCTTCAAAACAGACAAAAACATCAAAAGAAAAGCCTGTAAAAAAGGAAAAGAAATATGTTGCACTGACTTTTGATGACGGACCGAGTTCTTTTACAGACAGACTGCTGGATTGTCTGGAAAAAAATAAGGCAAAAGCTACCTTTTTTATGGTGGGAAAAGAGATTGAATATTTTTCTGATGAAGTAAAACGAATGAAAAAGTTAGGCTGTGAACTGGGAAATCATACATATTCTCATGCAGATCTTACCGGATTGTCACCAGAGGATATATCTTCGGAAATTGGTGCGGTTGACAATCTCCTTATGGAACTTACAGGACAGGGAGCGTCAGTTGTACGTCCTCCATATGGTTCTGTCAATTCAACTGTAAAATCTGTTGTTGGAACACCTATGATCCTGTGGTCTATAGATACTCTGGACTGGAAAAGCCAGGATCCTCAGGAAATTGCAGAAATTGTACGTTCTCAGACTGAGGATGGATCGATCATCCTGCTGCATGATATTTTCAGTACATCTGTAGATGCCGCAGAAATTTTCATTCCGGAAATGATCAAAGAAGGCTACCAGTTTGTAACAGTTCATGAACTTGCAAAGATAAATGGAATCGAATTGCAGACAGGGACAACCTACAGTGATCTGAAAAAACAGTCCTGAAAATTCATGTGAGGCGCAGAGTTCTCTGTGCCTCAGTTTTTATGAAAACGGAAAAATGAAATCTGAACAGCAGAGGGAAAATTTCTGCAATTGTGCACAGAAAAGAAAAATCTTTACTTTTATAAATTAATGTGATATTATATATCTCAACGAAATATGTTTATGCACCTGTAGCTCAGTGGATAGAGCAGTGGTTTCCGGTACCATGTGCGGGGGTTCGATTCCCTTCAGGTGTGTTTGCGCAGGACAATTGGGAGGTTCCGGCGCGTTGTAATTTAAGGAGGACAAGAACTTGGATAATTTCAGAGAATGGTTATCAGATAATCTCCGCTATTTTATGCTTGGCGGTGCGATTCTGGTGATCGTAGCTGTTTTGTTCTTCGGCATACGTGCTTGTGTAGGAAGCGGGAAGGGTGCTTCTGATGAAGATCAAAAAACAGTTCAGGACAACAGCCAGGGAAATGATCCTTCTTCTCCGGAAGATGATGGGGAGACAAACGACGGGAAGAAAGAAGATGCGAATCCCTTGGAAGAAGGCAGTGCAGATATCACTGCATTCATGCATAGCTACTACAGAGCTTTAGGGGAAAGAGATATTGCAACATTAAGAACTTTGGTCAGTGATCTGACTGCATCTGATGAGTCAAGGATCACAAATGCCAAGGATTATATTGAAGCTTATACACCAGGCAATGTCTACACAAAAAAGGGGTTGGATGATAATTCTTATGTAGTCTATACTTGTTACAGTTATGTCTGCACGGGAATTGATACGCCGGTACCTTCACTGGGATATGCGTATGTTGTAAAAGACAACAAAAATATTTATAAAATCCTGGGAGCAGCGGATCAGAATACAAAGATTTCTACATATATGGAAAATCTTTTAAATGATGCGGATGTCCAGCAGCTGAGAGAAAAGGTGCAGGCGGAGTATGATGCTGCACAGAAAAATGATCCGGGACTTGCGGAATTTCTTAATGGTCTG
>URWL01000230.1 GCA_900551465.1 uncultured Blautia sp.
TGATCTCGTAAAATCCTTCCGTTCTCCGAATCTTGGATATGTATACTCTGCACCTCATGGTTTCTTTTATGACCAGGGAAAGGGAGATGTTTCTTCCATGCTGAAATACGCAGGAGACGAGCTGACACACGTATTATTTGCTGATACCTTTAACCAGACGATGGACTGCAGATATATTTTGAATCCACCGTTTTTAAACAGCAGAGGAAAGGCAGACGCAACTGTCCATCAGCACCTTGCAATGGGCGAAGGAGATGTGGATTTTGACGGAATCTTCCGGACGTTAAGAGAAATGGACTTTGCGGAAAAACAGCTTCGGCCAGATGCTCCTAAAGCAGGAGGCGATAATATAGCCTGCGTATCTATGTTTGGTTTTCCGGAGAAAATGAATAAACAGGCTCCAGAGGCAAGAGAACGAATTGAGAGAGAATTACTGAAAAAATAAGAGGAGTAGGAGGATTAGCTATATGAAATTAGCACTTTGCACAGATGTATTAGGTAATCTGAGCTTTACTGAAATGTTGGATAAAGTCCAGGAATTAGGTATTAATGCAGTGGAAATGACAGCAGGAGGCTGGGGAGGATGTAAGCATGTACCTACCCAGGAACTTCTGGCAGATAATAAAAAATTAGAAGAATATAAAGCAGAATTAGATAAAAGAGGAATGGAAATTGCAGCTCTGAACTGTTCGGGAAATCAGCTTTGCCCGGGAGCGATGGGAGAACTTCACACAAAGACTATTTATGATACAGCAGTATTGGCTGGAAAGCTGGGAGTAAAAAAACTGGTAATGATGTCCGGACTGCCGGCAGGTGCACCAGGGGATAAAACTCCAAACTGGTTTACATCAACGGTTTCATGGCCGGATTACATGACTGAAAGCGTACGGTATCAGTGGGAGGATGTCGCGATTCCCTGGTGGAAAAAATTTGTGGAACATTGTAAGAAAAACGGTGTGGAGCAGATTGCAATAGAAGAGTTTCCATGCCAGCTGGTGCATAACCCGGAAACCTTATGGAAACTGAGGAACGCTGTAGACCCGATGATTGGTATGAATATGGATCCGTCTCACTTAATGGTAATGGGAGCTGATCCCATTACAGGATTGAGAAATCTGGAAGGGGCTGTTTATCATATTCATGGAAAAGATGCGCGGATTGAGCGGGGACTTTGCGATATCAATGGACTGACGGAGACAAAGCCTGTGACAGATTCTAAAAACCGTACCTGGAATTATGTGGCAGTAGGCTGTGGAAAAGATCTTCAATGGTGGAAAGAGTTTTTCTCAGTTGCCCACATGATGGGATATGACGGCTATGTTTCACTGGAAATGGAAGATTTGACAATGACTGTAGAGGCCGGTCTGGACACATCGATCAATGCGCTGAAACAGACGATCAGCCAGTAAGAAAAGAGGTGGGCTCATGAATTTAAACGGATTTAACAAGCTGGTTCAGAAGGATCGGGTAACCGGATTTGAAAAGTTTGCCTACGGCTGCGGTGAGATATCTACCAATATTGTTTTTACGATTGCCACCAGCCTGCTGGTAATGTTCTATACAGATGTTGTCCATGTATCGGCGGCCACTATAGGCATGATCATTGCAGTGTCCCAGGTGTTTAACGGAGCTTCTGACATTGCAGCTGGGTTTATTGTTGACAGGACACGTTCAAAATATGGCCGGGCACGTGTATGGATGCTGAGGATGTCCATTCCTTATGCAGTTGCCGCTGTTCTTTTAATGACGGTTCCTCAGATAGGGGCTATGGCTCAGGCAATTTATATTTTTATTACATATAATTTAATGCTGACGGTAGTATATACAATGTTTCAGCTTCCATTTGCCACAACAATGACCTATATGACAAGAGACCAGAATGAACGAGCTAAGATTAACATTGTCCGTATGTCAATGAGCCCCATAGGAAATATACTTGTAACTTTGCTGTTTACAGAGATTCTGGACAGAATGCCGGGCGGCGGACTGGATTCCCAGAGAAACTGGATCATTCTCACTGCAATATATGCATTTGCAGCAGCAGGTCTGATGCTGTTCTGCTTTGCTACTGTAAGAGAAAGAGTAGAAGTACATGATGAAGTAGATGGAGAACAGATTCCGTTGAAAAAAGCGATTCCGGCATTGTTTAAAAATAAGTATTTTATTATGCTATTTCTGTTTTTCGTATTTTTTGCAATGTATCAGACATTTGCAGGAACCATGGCTACATACTATTGCAAGTGGATTGTAGGGGATACAAAAATAATAGGGCGTGTGAATACTGCATGCTTTGGAATTACAATTTTTGCTACACTGCTCCTTGGAAAAATCATGCATATTATGAGCAAGAGAAACTGGTGCATTTTAGGGGCGGGATTTATTATTACCGGTTCCCTGATTCTTCTGATCGATCCTGAGAATGTTGCTTTAGTAACCTTTGGGGGATTGCTAAGAGGTATTGGTATGACGCCGATTCTTGGAATGATTTTTACAATGATAGCAGATGCAATTGAATACGGACAATGGAAAACTGGATTGAGAACTGCAGGCGCCATACAGTCAGCGACTACTTCAGGGCAGAAATTCGGACAGGGAATCGGATCGGCACTGATAGGCTTTATTATGGATGCCAATGCTTACAATGGAAATCTGGATGTACAGCCGCAGCAGGCATTACAGACTATTCAAAACTTATTTATATATGGCATAACGATTCTTGGCATCATTATGATTGTTATTTTGCTGTTTTATAAGCTGGATAAAGAATATCCGGTTATTATTAGAGAACTCCTGGCAAGAGAGGCAGAGCAGATTGAGAAGAAAAAGAATGTAGTTTAATGTACTGTACACAGTTTGTAAAAACAGCTTGATGTAACCGGAAAAAGTGCTATAATTAACAGGAAGAGTTCGTTCTCGTAATGGAAAGGAGTACTTTTATGGGGGTTACGATTAAAGAAATTGCAGAGATGGCAGGAGTACATCGTTCTACGGTTGATAAGGTTCTGCATAATCGTCCAGGAGTCAGCGATCCTGTACGCCGCCGTGTGCAGAAAATTATTGATGAATGTAATTATCAGGCTAATCCGATTGGAAAAGCATTAAAAATGCAGAATAAGGAACTTCATATCAAAGTGATATTACTGGAAGTTGATGCAATGCCGTATTTAAAAATGGGTATCGAAAAAGCATTAAGACAGTATAGCTCTTTTCAGATTCAGGTAGAATATGTTACTGTACCATATTCTGATATTGAGTGCTTAAAGATGGAGCTTGAGATGGCAGAGAAAAATACAGACGGCATTATTTTTAGTCCCATTAATACAGAAGCAATCATTGAAAAAATCAACGTCTGTGCAGACAGGGGAATTCCGGTTGTTACTGTGAATACAGATATCAGAGGCAGTCGGAGACTATGCTATATAGGACAGGATGGATTTAAGTCAGGACAGGTGGCAGGAAGACTTATGGGAGAGTTTCTCCAGGGAAAAGGAAAGGTTGCTGTTTTTACAAGTGATGGAGACAATCATCAGTCATTTCCTTTTGGAACGCGTGAAGGTGGTTTTCGCAGTATTGTTTCGGAATATTATCCTGCACTGGAAATACTCCAAAGTATTTATACAAAAGAGAAGCCCCAGGTGATTCGCAGGGAAATGCGCAGGTTATGTGAAGAAGAACCGGAGTTGGCTGGAGTATTTATTACCTGTGGTGGTGCACGTGCAGTAGGAGATGTTTTAGAAGAAATGGAATGCAAAAACGTAAAAGTGATCTGCTATGAGAATTATCCGGAGATACTGGAGCTTCTGCAGCGCGGCATTGTAACCGCTACCATAGACAGTGAGATTGAAGCGCAGGGGAAGAAGGCAATCGAAGTATTGTTAGATAATCTGATTTATGACAGAAAACCTGTGCGAAGACATCTTTATTCGGAAATCAAAATTTTACTGAAAGAAAGTCTGTGATTTATAGAAATAGCATGCAATATGTTGTGTGCTATTTCTGTATTCCAGCTTTTGATATTGGGCGGGAATATGATGCATAAGGGATTTTTGTCAGAATACAAAACAAAAAATATGAAATATAAAAAAGGGGAGATTGTATATGGCAATATTTACAGGTGCTGGAGTGGCAATTGTTACTCCTTTTAAGAAA
>URWL01000231.1 GCA_900551465.1 uncultured Blautia sp.
AGAAAAACGCTCCGGACGGACAGAAATGGACAGCATAGGCGGATTGGTACATACCGTTCCCGCCCATGCCACTGTAATAATATCATCTTTTCCTTCTTTATCTGCAGTGCTTACCATAACCACAGGAAGAGGGTACAGCATATTTCCCGGCTTCCAGCTTTGCTTTGCCATTATATCCTCCTTGCCTTTATGCATACTCGTTCAGCATCTGAGCTGCTTCCATCAGTGCAGGGATCAGCTGTTTTTTTCTGGATACAACGCCCTCCAGATAAAGAGAGCCATCCTCTGCCTCCATTCCAAAAGCACTTTCCGCCATTTCCCGGCTTCCTTCGCCGTAAAAAAGCAGTTCTGTAGAACGGTTCATAATGCTGGTGAGCATAAAGTATACTCTGGTAACTCCATGGCGTCCGCATTCGCTGACCATAAACGGCTCCAGTTTTTTCTTGATCTCCTTCAGTTCTTCTTCGTCCATGGAACTGATCTGACCCACTCCAAACATAATATCGCCCTCAGCGATAAACTTTTTATAGTCCTGATAAAAGATTTCTTCGGGAGCTTTATCCTTCAGATTGCTTCCTGCCTTGAACATTTCTTTTGCAAACTCCTCAATGGAAATATCTGCAATCAGCGCAAGGGCTCCTGCTGCCATCTTATCCTGAAGCGTACAGGTGGGAGAGCGGAACATCAGCGTATCTGAAATAATCGCAGCACAGAGCAGTCCTGCGATCTTAGGCGGGATTTCCAGCTTCTGCTCCCCGTATATCTGATACATGATAGTTCCTGTACATCCTACCGGCTGATTTCGGAAATTAATAGGCTGCATGGTCTGAAGTGTGCCCAGCTTGTGATGATCGATAATTTCCAGGATATCTGCCTTTTCAATATTATCCACTGCCTGATCTTTTTCATTGTGATCCACCAGGACCACTTTTTTTCTATGCATATCCAGGAAATTACGGCGTGAAATAGTTCCTACACATTTTCCTTTTTTATCGATCACAGGGAAGGCACGGTGCCTGTGCTTGATCATGACATCCTGGATATCATCTGTAAAATCTTCCGTGTGGAAAGTAACCAGATTATCCGTCTTCATGATATAACGTACCGGGATACTCTGATTGATCAGCCTCGATATGGTAAAAGTATCATAGGGTGATGAAATCACTACAATATCTCTTTCATGAGCCAGCTTCAGGACTTTTTCTGTTACCTGAATATCCATTCCCACAATAATGCAGCTTACATTCAGTTCGATTGCCTGAAGATGATCCTCTTCCCTGTTTCCAAGGATCACCATATCATTTTCTCCTACATATTCTTTGATCTTATCCGGATCCGCCGTTCCTACCATGACCTTTCCTTCTGTAAAATAGCCATGACCGTTTCCTTCTACCACTTTTCCATTGATGGTCTCCGCAATCCTCAGGTACTGTGTCCTTGCTCTGGAAAGAAGGTAGCTGTCCGTGGTATCCATATACGTTTTTGCAATATCACCAATGGTGATCAATCCTTCCAGGCCGCCATCCTTATCCCTGATGGGAAGAGATACGATACTGTTTTCCTGCATCAGATCCCATGCATTTTTCAAGGACATGCTTTTATCTGCCTCGGGACTCATACGGATATCCATATCCTTTACCTGCGTTCCAATATTGCTTAAATATCCCGGCGGCTGAATTCCAAAACGGTTCAGAACAAATTCTGTTTCCTCATTGATCTGGCCTGCACGTTTTGGTATATACCGCCTGTTCTGGAATGTTCTGTTCTTAATATCGCAATACGCGATAGCTGAACAGATAGAGTCCGTATCCGGATTCTTATGTCCGATCACAAAGATTTTATCCTGCTTCTTCATAATTTCCTCTTTCTAAAATTCAAACCAGTAATCAGTTCAGTTTAATCCCTGCAAAAAGAGATCCCAGAGAAGTAGTTGCTTCTTCTCCTGCATCCGGCGCCTCATAGACCTCCTCTTCGATCTCCTTTGCCATCATATCTTCCGCCTCTTTTATACTGAGACTTAACTTTCCGTCTTTCACTGCAGTTACCTTTACTTTTACCCTGTCTCCTACACTCAGAATCTCAGAAGGCTTACGGATCCTTTTTTCACAGATCTGCGAAATGTGTACCAGACCGGAAAGTCCGTTTCCAAGATCCACAAATGCACCGTAAGGCTGAAGGCTTTCTACTACTCCCTCTGTCACAAGACCTACCTGAACATTGGATATTTTATTTTTTCTTTCTTCCTCTGCCTTCTCTCTTAAAAGTTCCTTTGCTGAGAGGATCAGCTTTTTACTTTCTTTCTCAAAATCAATAACCTGAACCTGAATATGCTGATTCAGATATGATTCCGTATCCTCCACATATCCCAGTGCCAGCTTGGAAGCAGGGATAAATCCTCTGATATCCTCTACATAGGCGATCACACCGGCATTGGTGATTCCTTTTACCACAACATCTAAAACTTCTCCGGATTCCTTATATTCTCTGATTTTTTCCCAGGCAAGAATATCTGATGCTTCTACTCTGGAAAGAAGAATATTTCCATTTCCGTCATCCGTACGTACCACAGTGGCAGAAACCTCATCTCCCGGATGTACGGCCTCTTTCAGACTAAAACCCGGTTCTCTGCTGTAAGCGTCTGCCGGGATCACACCTTCTGCATAATATCCCAGATCAAGGATCACTTCCTTTTCGTCAACACTGACTACTGTTCCGTTAAGAATATCTCCTTCTTCTATTTTTTTCATGGATGCATTTAGTTCCTGCTCATAATCTTTCATTGTTTCTGCCATATTATACAACTCCTTTTTTATATATGATATCCAGCTTAATCTGTCTGTTATTATATCATAATCCTTTTCCCGCCTACAACCTTTGTGTATTTATAAAAAGAAAAAAGCCCTGAAAAAGGGCTTTATAAACGAGGAGTGCCCCGGCAGTGGTTTACCGGGGCAATTATTATGAAAAAATTTATGTGTAATGAAGAACATTACAACGTCATAACTTTGTTCTTTCGAACTATTATTATGATAACAATTAATTATGAACAAAGAATGAATAAATAATGAATCTTTCGTGTATTTGCACAATATTTTTTCCAGAATTATCTTGTTTTTTATAAAAATATCACATATACTTTTTCTCTTTATCAATTTAAAGCTATATATTTTTTATAAATTTCTCCTCAATTCAAAAATCTGCGCTTAGTTTATAATGCTTTTTACAAGATCTATCAATTTTCCCAGAATGCCTTTTACGTCTTCTTTTGTGATCCCAAGACTTTCCAGCTTATCATATACCTTATTTACCTGCGTTCTAAGGCTGTCTTCATCAATATCTATATTTTTAAATTTATTATAGATTCCTACTAAAGTATTCTTATCTGACTCTGACAGAGAAAAGCCTGCCGCTGCAGCAGCTGTGTCAAGAGCCTCTGCTATATCCGCATCTGATACGTCAGCCTGACCAATAGTATCCTTTGCAGCTATGATTACATCTACCACATTGTCCGGATCTGACATAAATTCGCTGATGCCGCTCTGCTCCAGTAATTCTACTGCCTGATCTACTGCTGCATCTGTCTGAGCATCTGCGGAAACAGCAGCAGGTGCTGTACAGGTAAGCATTCCGGCAAGGATCAGTGCACTTAATTTCTTTATTCTCATTTTAATTACCTCCATTTTCATCTGATAAGCAGGTTTCCTGATTTACAGCTCACATTATAGCACATAGAAAATCTTTTTCTGTAAAAATTATGTGAACAGGTTTTTCAGGGGCTTTTATGCCTGTCTTCAAAGTATTCATTCATAAATCTTTTTATATTCGTTCATTATTTTTTCATAACTTAAACATGAAACCCTCACATTTTTCGGTTATACTATGACCATAAAAATAATACAGCCAACATTATTTTTATAATTTTCTTTTTCATATGTTGATCGCCCAAGTGGTGATCAACTCTCCTTACTTTTAAATTTAATAAATCTTAAAAGTAAAAAGCATCCGACCAGCCACCGGATGCTTTTTACCATTTCTTTTATTTTTCAATTTCCGAAAAAGCATTGGAAAGTGCTGCAAACTGTTCCAGGGTAAGAGCCTCTCCTCTGATATTAAGAGGAAGTCCACAGTCTGTGATCGCCTT
>URWL01000232.1 GCA_900551465.1 uncultured Blautia sp.
CCTGGTCTGTTTCGTAAGATACATCTGTAAAAAGACCAAATGCTGCCACATAGGCAAAGGTCTGGCTGTTAAATCTTCCAATATCGCAGTGATACAGTTCTTCTTCCATGATCATGGAGGCAGCCTCTGCCATATTTTTCGGCATAAAAAGACTGTTGGCAAAATCATTGGTGCTTCCAGCCGGAATATACCCGATCGGAACAGCACTTTTCATTTCCATGATACCGGTTACCACTTCGTCCAGGGTGCCGTCTCCGCCGCTGCATACAATCAGGTCAACCTGATCTGCATACTCTTTTGATTTTTCATAAGCATCTTTTGGTCCCTGGGTGGAATGAATAAGCACCTCATAGTTATTTTTGTTAAAAATATCAATAATATCAAGCAGGTGTGCCTTGATTTTTCCTTTTCCTGCCTTAGGGTTAAAAACAAAGAGCATTCTCTTTCTCACAGTCCCATCCCCTTTCGATCATTGTGCCGCCTGCTGAAACACAGGCATATTCGTTTATTATGATACAACAAAAAAGAAAAAATGCCTAGAGTTAAATTTCTGTCAAAACCGACAGATTACTGCCATCCATTTTCTTTATTATAAGAACCAAAATCGCCGGACCTCATCCTTTTCTGTGGGACTTAAAATACTCTTCCAGAACTTCCAGACTTTCTTTTCTCATAACTCCCGATGTCACCTGCGGTTTCCAGGGTGATCTTTCAAATATAAGGTCTGTACATAAATTTCCTTTTTCTCCCAGAATCTTACAAAGATCCTCATCAGAAGCTCCATACACCAGTCTTCCCAGCTTCACCCATACCATAGCACCGCAGCACATAAAACATGGTTCACAGCTGGAATACATCGTGTATTCACTTAAATCCGTGATGCCTGTCTCTTTACAGAATCTCCGTATCAGTCCTGCTTCTGCATGGAATGTAGGATCCGTGGCAGTGTATATCTGATTTTCATTGGTATATACGATTTCTCCATTTTTTACAAGAACTGCGCCAAAAGGTTCATTGCCATGCTCCACAGCAAGGGCTGCAAGTTCAATGGCCTTCTTCATAAATCTTTCATCTGCTGTCATAATATCCCCTCTGATTTTCTCAAAATAATAAACACATGTATTTTACCATAGGTAGAAACAACTTACTAACTAAATACTTTTTAGCTATTCAAAAACCCTTTGTATATGCTGTAAATTCCAGAAAAAAATAAAAATAAATTTTTTTCAAAAAAAGTGTTGACAATTGGAACTATATATTATATACTAACGAAGTCGGTTGAGGGAAACACAAAAAACTACTGAAACAGACAAAGGATATGGGGTCTTAGCTCAGCTGGGAGAGCATCTGCCTTACAAGCAGAGGGTCATAGGTTCGAGCCCTATAGGCCCCATAGATAACCAAATATCAGACATGGCGAGATAGCTCAGTTGGCTAGAGCATACGGTTCATACCCGTAGTGTCGAGGGTTCGAATCCCCCTCTCGCTACTAAACCCGAAAGCATAAGTTTTCGGGTTTTTTATTTGCTCATATCAGACCTGTATGTTCTGAATTTTCTTTTTATTCTAAATTCTATATGAATCCGTCCTATTTTTTGGCATATTTCACAATTTTCAAAAAGTTTTTTCGTATATTTTAGAATATTTCAGATTTGTATAAATTATGATAAAATAATAGCAGATTTTACTTCATGTACCAAATGAAAAAGAAGCACCAAAGATATTTTATATAATTTCCGCGGAACGTGCAAAATTCTGTGTATTTCTGTTTCCGCATACCGGGAACACTTCTTTTTCCCATTGCCAAAGATAAAGTAAAATCTTCCAAAAAGGACATTACCGAATACATTTCCGAAGAAATGTGTTCTGCAATGTCCTTTTTTGATATTATTTCAGTCTTATCTTATCATTTTTTCTGTTAGCCTCCCGAAAGGCTTTTGGCGTCATATGATAGCGTTCCCGAAAAACTCTGTGAAAATAACTTCCATTTTCATATCCCACCGCTGCAATAACGTCACTGACAGGAAGATCTGTCTCACACATCAGCTCCACTGCCTTATTCAGCCGTTTCCGCTGAAGCAGCTCTTTAAAATTAAATCCTGTATTTTTTTTGATCATTTTGCTGAGCACATGCATAGGAAGATGCAGATGTTCACAGAGCTCTGTCAGAGACGCGTTTCTGTACCTCTGCTCAATATAGTCAAGAGTCGTCATCGCGATCATATTTTCGTACTGATTCGGCACTCTCATTTCCACATATTGTACAGAATCCAGAAGATAAAGAAAAATAAGCCCCATGGTTGTCTGATTGATACGGTTCTGATCTCCCTTCCCTGTCACAAGCGAATAGATCATGTTTTCCAGAAGATTTTGTATCTGCAGCACCTCCGCCACACGAAAATGCAGATATTCGCCTCTCTCCTGATCCTGACGCAGGACATTTACCAGAAAATCAGCCAGAACATTATTGTTTCCCGCCATCGTATATGCCACATCAAAAAACTCCGGCAGTACCATAAAATTGATCACAATATCATCTTTTCCCGCCGGAAGTATCTCATGTCTGGTAAACTGATTCAGAAAAAGCAGCTCTCCTTTCCTGATCACAACTTTTTTGTCTCCGATAATATTTGTCACAGCACCTTCACAGACATACAAAACCTCGATAAAATTATGTCTGTGAGAAGGAAAATGTACAAATCGTGTATGAGTACGCACAGCAATCAGCTTTCCCTCCTGAAGCATTTTGGCACTGTCCACAATAAAATCCTGTCCGGAAGTGTAAATCCCTTTGTCCACCTCTGCCATTCCATCCAGTATCCGCTGTTCTTCTTCTGTAATAATTTTCAGATGATCCAAAAGTGCCTGCTGCATATGCGTCCCTCCTTTTGCCTTCATCTTACCACAATCCCTTTTCTTATGCAAAGAAAAGAGGACACCGAAGCGCCCTCTTCTCCCACATTATATTAAAGGATTCAAATGAAGAAATTGATTATTGATAAATTTGATTAATACAGTTCTGCGTATTCTTCAATATTCTCTGGTGTAAACTGAAGCGGCTCGCCAAGAACGATCTCTGTACCGCCGTCGTCAGCTTCTGTAATAGTGAAGTCACCAAGATCACCTGCTGTAAATGTCTCATCAAGAGCACCTGTGATCTCCTCTTTTACAAGAGACATCGTTGTATAAGCGCTGAGTTTTCCAAGGCCCTGCATATCCCACAGATAGAAATACGGGCAGGAATGTGCGTCATCATCGCCTGTGTACTCAAGCATCTCAGACGGAAGTCCAAGACCTGTCAGTTTACATGCAGACTCATTGTCCTGAAGATATTTTGCTGCTGCTGCGATACCTACTGTTGTAGGAGCACAGATCACTTTCAGATCCGGATAGTTCTGAAGAAGTGCAGCTGTCTGGTCTGTGGATTTCTGCGGCTCATCGTCACCATATGCAACCTCTACCAGTTCCAGTTTGCTGTATTTGTCATCTTCTTCCATGATCTTTTTCATAGCATCGATCCATGCATTCTGGTTTGCTGCCTGAGAAGTAGCAGAAAGAATTGCAAACTGACCTTCTCCTCCAGCAATATCAAGAACAGCATCCATAAGAGCCTGTCCAACAGCTACTGTACCAGCCTGGTTTACGAATACCTGACGGCTGTCTTTATTTGGTGCAGAGTCGAAGGAAGATACTTTAATACCCTCATCCATAGCCTCTGTCAGTTTTGCCTGAAGAGCATTTACATCATTTGCAGCAATACAGATAGCATCGAAATCCTGAGAGATCAGGTTGTCCAGAACCTTGATCTGTGCGTCAGCTGTTGCTGTTTCCGGATATACAACCTCAACCTTGCCGCCTTCTGCTTCTACAGTCTCTTTAAAGGAAGCTGCTGCGATCTCAAAGAATGCGTTGCCTGCTGATTTTCCAACAAGTGCAATCTTCTGTCCTTCTCCCGCACCTTCAGCCAGGACCGGAGTTGCTGCACCAAGAACCATTGCTCCACAAAGAAGTGCGCTGATAACTTTTTTGTTCATTTTGTTTTCCTCCCTTGGAATAATATAGTTTTTATCTGGAACTGTCTTCCTCTCAGAAAGACAGCATCCTTTCTGTTCATATTATTTT
>URWL01000233.1 GCA_900551465.1 uncultured Blautia sp.
GATTTTAATAAATGGGATACAAAAGCTAACCCTATGAAAAAGGCCGGACCTATTGGGGTGTTTGAGGTTTTTGTGCCCGGAGCAAAGATTGGAGATCTCTACAAGTTTTTTATTGTGGGTATGCACGGAGAAGAGCTTTACAAGGCGGATCCCTATGCCAACGAAGCAGAACTTCGTCCGGGAACAGCTTCCAGAGTTGCAGATATCAGTGCTTATAAGTGGAAAGATGCAACATGGATGAAGAAACGCCAGGAGTTTAATGAAGTTACAGATGCTATGTCCATCTATGAGGTACATCCAGGCTCCTGGAAAAAACATCCGGTAAATGATGAGGATGAAAACGGATTTTATAATTATCGGGAATTTGCCCATGATCTTGCGAAATACGTAAAAGAAATGGGATATACTCATGTGGAATTAATGGGAATTGCTGAGCATCCTTTTGACGGCTCCTGGGGGTATCAGGTTACCGGTTATTATGCACCTACCTCCCGTTATGGAACCGCACAGGATTTTAAGTACATGGTAGATTACCTTCACAGGAACAAGATCGGCGTTATTCTTGACTGGGTTCCGGCACATTTTCCAAAAGATGCCCATGGTCTGGCAGAATTTGACGGAACTGCTGTTTATGAGCACCAGGATCCGCGTCAGGGAGAGCATCCGGATTGGGGAACCAAGATTTATAATTATGGACGTCCGGAGGTTAAGAATTTCCTGATCGCAAACGCTCTTTTCTGGATAGAGGAATGTCATGTGGACGGTCTTCGGGTGGATGCGGTGGCTTCCATGCTTTATCTGGATTACGGCAAACAGGACGGACAGTGGGTTGCAAATAAATATGGTGATAATAAGAACCTGGAGGCTATTGAATTTTTCAAGCATTTGAATACTGTTGTACTGGGAAGAAACCATGGAACTGTGATGATCGCAGAAGAGTCTACGGCCTGGCCGATGGTTACGGGAAAAGCAGAGGATGACGGACTTGGATTTTCTCTGAAATGGAACATGGGATGGATGAATGACTTTTTGGAATATATGAAGCTGGATCCCTATTTCCGTAAGTTTAATCATAATAAGATGACTTTTTCCATGACCTATGCGTACAGTGAGAAATATGTTCTTGTGCTTTCCCATGATGAAGTAGTTCATCTGAAATGCTCCATGCTGAACAAGATGCCGGGTTATCCGGATGATAAGTTTAAGAATCTGAAGGCTGCCTATGCGTTTATGTTCTTCCATCCAGGCAAAAAACTTCTGTTTATGGGGCAGGAATTTGGACAGCTGCGTGAATGGAGTGAGGAAAGAGAGCTTGACTGGTTCCTTTTAGGCGAAGATAATCATAAGGATCTTCAGGATTTTGTAAAGACACTTCTCCATATGTACAGGAAGTATCCGGCTCTTTATGGCGGAGATAATGATCCGGAAGGCTTTGAGTGGATCAATGCGGATGACGGAGACAGAAGCATTTTCAGCTTTATGCGTAAATCTCCCACTAAGAGAAATAACCTTTTGTTTGTTGTAAACTTTACACCGGTAGAACGTACCGACTATCGGGTGGGCGTTCCGAAAAAGAAACAGTATAAGCTGATCATGGACGAACACGGGCTTTTGGAAAAACCGCAGATATTTAAGGCTGAAACAAAAGAATGCGATAACAGAGAGTATTCTTTTGCATATTCACTGCCGCCATATGGAGTTGCAGTATTTACATACTGATATTTTGGATAGATTTAGGATAAATTTGCCCTGATTTTTGGAAGAAAAAATATTGCTTTTTGTGAAAAGATAGGTTATACTGTATGCGTCTGAAAGTTCAGACAATTACTGATGACGAAGAATCGATAATAGAATCCTGAAAGGAGAATGAAAATGAAAGTATCCAATATTAAAGATGTAGACAAATTTTTTGAGGTAGTAGATAGCTGTACAGGTAAAGTTGAGCTTGTAACAGGAGAGGGAGACAGACTGAACCTGAAATCCAAACTTTCCCAGTATGTATCTCTGGCAAATATCTTCTCCGGCGGAGAGATCCCGGAGCTGGAAATCGTTGCTTATGAGAAAGAGGATATTGATAAGCTGTTAAACTTTATGATCAACGGCTGATATGGATGCAAAAGCGGGGGCATGACAGGTTCATGTCCCCGTTATGTGCCTGCTGAGATTTTGAATAGAACAGAGAGCAGGCGTTTATAATAAAAAATAAACAGATGCGACCAGGGGGTGTTTTTGCTTCCTGGTCAAATGTGCGTTAAATAAGAAAAGGGGTATAGATCATGACAAAAATTGACATTATCTCCGGCTTTCTTGGAGCCGGCAAAACAACGCTTATCAAAAAACTTCTTCAGGAGGCTTTTCAGGAGGAACAGGTTGTTCTGATCGAAAATGAATTCGGTGAGATCGGTATTGACGGGGGATTCCTGAAAGAAGCAGGAATTGAGATCCGGGAAATGAATTCCGGATGTATCTGCTGTTCGCTGGTAGGAGATTTCGGTACATCTTTGAAAGAAGTAATCGAGAAGTATCATCCGGACAGGATTCTTATTGAGCCATCTGGAGTAGGCAAATTATCTGATGTAATCCGTGCGGTTAAGGATGTGCAGGAAGAGACAGGTCTTGTGCTGAACAGCTATACAACAGTGGTAGATGCCAAGAAATGTAAAATGTATATGAGAAACTTTGGAGAATTTTTTAACAATCAGGTAGAGTATGCAGGAGCTGTCATCATGAGCAGAACGGATATCGTGGATGAGGAAAAAGCCATGCAGTCTATGGAACTTCTTCGAGGTCTGAATGCCAAAGCCGCTATTATTACCACTCCGATCGAAAAGCTGGATGGAAAGAAGCTTCTGGAAGTAATGGAGCATCCGGTATCTCTGGAGCAGGAAATGATGGATGAGGAAGTATGCCCGGAATGTGGACATGTACATGAGCACGGTCATCATCACGAGGATCATGACCATCATCATGACCATGAGTGCGGATGCGGCCATGACCACGAACACCATCATGACCATGAACACCATCATGACCATGAACACCATCACGATCACGAACATCATCATGATCATGAGTGCGGATGCGGCCATGACCATGAACATCATCACGACCATGAGTGCGGATGCGGCCATGATCATCACCATCATCATGCAGACGAGGTGTTTACCAGCTGGGGCCGCGAAACTGTTAAGAAATATTCCAGAGAAAATCTTGAGAAGATCCTGGAGACTCTGTCAGGATCAGAGGAGTATGGAGTGATTCTCCGTGCAAAGGGAATGCTTCCTGCAGAGGATGGAACCTGGATTTATTTTGATATGGTTCCGGAAGAAACAGAGCTTCGTGAGGGTACGCCGGAGTATACAGGCCGTCTTTGCGTGATCGGCTCAAAATTAAACGAGGACAGACTGGCAGAACTCTTCGGATTATAAAAGGAGAATAAGGATGAACGAGATTACAGTACCTATTTATCTGCTTACAGGCTTTCTGGAAAGCGGAAAGACCTCTTTTCTGAATTTTACCCTGCAGCAGGATTATTTTTATACAGAGGGAAGGACGCTTCTGATCCTTTGCGAAGAGGGCGAAGAGGAATATGACAAAGCAGTTCTGGAAATGAGCAATACGGTAGTGGAGGTTATTGAAAAAGAAGAAGACCTTACTCCAGACCGTCTGGCAGCAATGGATATCCTGTACCAGCCCGAAAGAGTGATCATAGAATATAACGGTATGTGGCTGGTAAGCAATTTTGAAAAAATGGAAAAACCAGCAGGATGGGGGATAGAACAGCAAATCACCTGTGTGGATGCAAGCACCTTCCAGATGTATATGGCAAATATGAAGTCTATTTTTATGGATATGGTGAGAGGCAGCGATATGGTTGTATTTAACCGCTGCAAAAAAGAAGATCCTCTTGCCACCTACAGAAGAGGAATCAAGGTTGCAAACCAGAGGGCAGAGGTGATCTTCGAGGATGAAGAAGCCGAGCTGGATGATATTTTCCAGGATGAGATGCCTTTTGATGTCAACGCTCCGGTGATTGAGATACTTCCGGAGGATTATGGAATCTGGTTTGTGGACGCCATGGATCATCCGGAGACCTATGTAGATA
>URWL01000234.1 GCA_900551465.1 uncultured Blautia sp.
GCTTATCTACTTCCCGCTTTTCATTCTCAATAAACTCTGTCAGGATGCTCACCTGAATCTTTTCGCGAAGAACAGCCTTTGCTTCCAATACATAATAATAGTAGTACTCCGTATATTCTTCCTCTGTTCCTTTCTTCTTTCGACAGAACAGGCTGTGTTCCCCCAGATCTTTTCTGCTCCGATACAACTGTGTCCCATCTATGATGATCTGCCAGTACTTTCCACGAAACTGTGCATCCTCAAAAGCTCTGCTCCGGATCAGTCTGTGTACCAGCCGCCATACAACTTTCTGTAGTTCGTCAGATGAAAACCGTTTCAGATAATGATTGATTGTTTCCCAATAAGGCAGCTCCCTTAGTTCTTCTCCGCACAACATCCCGATATTTTCAATTACAGTTTTATCATTAAATTCTCCGCTTGTACTTCTCATGCTGTTGATATAAAATATAGATGACAGGATCCGTGTCATCAGTAAAACGGGGTTGCTATAAATAATATAGCTTTGATGTCTTGGATCCTCTGCCCGCTTTAACAAGGATAAAAGTTCCGGGAAAAAGTGGCGGATAACCTTTACCAATTCACAGGCAAGGTTAAACCGTGCCAGGTGTTCCCTTGATTCTTTTCTCGTGATTTTTTCTTTTGTTTTTGCTGGAAAAACCTCCCTTCTTTCGGGCTTGCGAAGAAAAAGTTTTTGGGCTAACTTTATTATCTCGCAATTCTTCTGAAAAAGGGAGGTTTTTATTAATAATTATTTTTGATCGTCAGAGCTGGAAGAGGCAGTACCTAAGGAATCGCAAATTTTTGTTGTGAACTGTGGAGATTACAGACCAGGATGAAGACGGGAATAGAATAGTCCACATACCGGCAGATGGAAGGCTTGTCATATGTACTGGCAGGATTGGATATCAGTTGTGACAGATGACCGGGGCAATGAGCAGGAGGATATGGTTATGGTAAAAAGATACAGACGTTTTTTCAGATCAGAGGCAGATGGACTGAGGATATCAGTACTCAGTATTTGCCCAGAGGAGCAGCCTTATAAAGGAATCGTGCAGATCGTCCACGGAATGAGCGAGCATAAGGAAAGATATGAGCCGTTTATGGAATATATGGCATCGTTAGGATATATGACTGTAATACATGATCACAGAGGTCATGGACAGAGTGTGAGATCCGGAGATGACCTGGGATATATGTATGGCGGAGGCGCAGATGCCATGCTTGCGGATATTGGTACAGTCAATAAAAATATCAGAGAAATGTTTCCGGATCTCCCTCTGATCCTTTTTGGACACAGTATGGGATCCTTGGCAGTCAGAGCATTTGCAGCGGAGCATGACGATTCTATGGATATGCTGATCGTGTGTGGATCTCCCAGTGATCAGAAAGCAAAAACGCTGGGAAAGGTGATCGCAAATGTGGAAGGCAGAATTTTTGGTATGAGACATAAAAGCCGGATACTGGAATTTTTGTCCTTTGGAACGTTTGCATTGAAATTTTCAGAAGAAAAAAATAAAAATGCCTGGATCTGCTCAGACCCGGATGTATATGAGGCATATTCCGATTCGGAACTTTGTGGATTTACTTTTACAGATGATGCATATCTGGCACTTTTTGATCTGATGAAAAGAGCCTATGATGTCAAGCACTGGAAATGTACAAGACCGGAAATGCCGGTGCTGTTTATCAGCGGTGCGGAAGACCCCTGTCTGGGCAGTGTGCGTCAGTTTGCTTCTGCCGTAAAGAATATGAGAAGTGCAGGATATCGTGATGTGAAGGGAAAGCTTTATCAGGGGATGCGTCATGAGATACTGAATGAAAAAGAGAAAGAAAAGGTATATCATGACGTTGCTGTCTATATGGAAAAGAAGGGATTCTGACGCATAGAAGTACGATTTTCGTTCATACTATCGGTAAATACAAGTATGGAGGGCTTATCGTGAAAAAAATATATAAGGTTCTTCTTCTGATCGGAATTCTGACAATCTGCGCCGCAGGCTGCGGCCAGAAGAAAGTGAAGGATGACAGAGGAGAGCTGGTAAGGGCCGGGGAAATTCCCCGGTCTGTTTTTGTGCAGAAGGAAAGCAGTAAGTCCCTCAAGGCCTGAGGGATTCTCCTTGACCGTCACGTATGGGCTTGGTATAATTAGACTATTGTATGAAGATTTATGAAAATATAAACAACGAAGGAGAAAAGAAATGAGAGCAAGCGGTGTTTTAATGGGGATTTCCAGCCTTCCTTCTTCTTATGGAATCGGATGCTTTTCCAGGGAGGCTTATGAATTTGTGGATAAGCTGGCGGAAGCAGGGCAGCAGTATTGGCAGATTCTTCCTCTGGGACCTACCGGATATGGAGACTCTCCTTATCAGTCCTGCTCTACTTTTGCAGGAAACCCGTATTTTATCAGTCTGGAAGATCTGATTCAGGAAGGGCTTCTTACAAAAGAGGAATGTGATGCCTGCGATTGGGGAAAGGATTCTTCTTATGTAGATTATGAAAAAATGTATCATAACAGATTCCCGCTTCTGAGAAAGGCATATGAGAGAGCAGATCTGGAGAATGACAGTGAGTATCAGGGATTTGTGAGAGAATATCAGATCTGGCTGAAGGATTATGCTCTTTATATGGCAATCAAAAACAGCCGAAAAGGGGAAAGCTGGCTGGACTGGCCGGAAGAGCTTCGGGACAGAAATTCAGGCTATGTAAGAAAGGCTGAAAATGAACTGTCTGAGGAAGTGGAGTTTTATTGTTTTCAGCAGTATCTTTTTGAAAAACAGTGGAAAAAGCTGAAAAAATATGCAAATAAAAAAGGAATCCGTATTATCGGAGATGTTCCAATCTATGTGGCGCTGGACAGTGCAGATGTATGGGCGAATCCGGAAATGTTCCAGATAGGAGAGGACTATGTTCCGGAAGCAGTGGCAGGCTGTCCGCCGGATGCTTTTTCCGCCACAGGACAGCTGTGGGGAAATCCTCTTTATGACTGGAAAAAGCATAAAGCAACCGGATATGCATGGTGGATCCAGAGAATGACATACTGCATGGAGCGCTATGATGTGGCAAGGATCGATCATTTCAGAGGCTTTGATGAGTATTATTCCATTCCTTACGGAGATGAAACCGCAAAGAATGGCCACTGGGAAGACGGTCCGGGACTGGAACTGTTTGATGTGCTGAAGAAAAATGTGCCAGGACTTCATGTGATCGCGGAGGATCTGGGGTTCCTTACTGACAGTGTGATAAAACTGGTGAAGGATACCGGTTTTCCGGGGATGAAGGTTCTGCAGTTTGCCTTTGACGGAAGCGAGGACAGCAGCTATCTTCCGCATAAATATGAGAAAAACTGTGTGGTATACACAGGCACACATGACAATGAGACAACGAAGGGATGGCTGGAAGGCCTTCAGGGACATGATAAAGACTTTGTCCGTGCGTATATCAACTGCTATGACAAGCCGGTCAATGACTGCGTATGGGGGCTGATCCGTACAGCGCTGTCCAGTGTGGCAGATCTGGCTGTGATTCCTGTTCAGGATTATCTCTGTCTGGGAAATGAAGCACGAATGAATGCACCGTCCACACTGGGACTGAACTGGAGATGGAGAATCGGCAGAGAAATGCTTTCAGATATAACGGTTTATACGATGAGGGAGCTGAATCGTATTTACGGACGTCTGCCAAAACCGGAAGAACCGGAAACGAAAGAGCTGGAAAATGATGTACAGACAGAAGCGGCTCTCTAAAATCAGTAAGAAAGGAACTTGTGTTTAATGGAAGATAATAAAAAAGAAGAACTGGAGCAGGCAGAGACAACAGAAGTAAAGCTGCCGGAGAAAGAGCAGAAAGAAGAAAGTGAAACAGAAGACAGCAGGGACCAGGGACTTCCCGGAACAAGTGTCGGTCTTATGCTTCTGGCGGGATTTTACCTTGTGTATACAGGCTATAAGCTCTGTTCCAATGTTCTGGCAGGCGAAGAAGGAGCAAGCTGGGGATTCATGGTGGCTGGAATCGCCTTTCTGGTGATCGGAGCAGGAATGCTTTTTGTCAGCGGAAAAAATCTCCTCAGAAAAAATAAGGCGA
>URWL01000235.1 GCA_900551465.1 uncultured Blautia sp.
GAGAAAATCCACATAAGGAGTTTCGCTCTGGATATAATTTTCCCCATACTCAAAAACGCCGATCAGAGTAATGTAATCATACTTCTCCGTCAGCGCAGGCTCGATCTCCTGGAAATTCCCCATAAGAATGGTCAGATTCTCACAGTCTCTGTGTCTCCAGGCATTGATCTCACTTCTTTTTTTTGAAAGCTCGATACAGGTGACCTTTTTTGCTTTTTTGCAAAGGGCGCCTGTAATCGCTCCGCAGCCGGAACCGATTTCCAATACACTTTCCTGTCCGGTAAAAGGAAGCCAGCTTAAAATATTTTCTCTTACATGCGAGAAATGATAAAGGATGGGCCAGCTTTTCCGCTGGGCGATCACCCGGTTCCATTCCTCCTCCGGGTATGTTCTGGCAATCTCCAGCATTTCATCCTCTACAATTCCGTCACTGTATAAATCCTGCCCTGGATAACAGGTATCATCCAGAGTCACCTGTCCGATCTTTTCTTTCATGCTTTTTCTCCGTAGTGAATCTCTACTTTCGAGTTCATATCATAAAAACCAACGGTATTTTTATTGGAAACTACCGTAATGTTACATGCGTCATACAGTCTGTGAAAAACTGTAAACTCCCCGTCCTTATAACCGGTACACCCAAAGGACAGAAGATATTCGCCTCCCTGAAGGAACATATCCTGCCGGAAGGTTACTGTGCAGGTATCGCCTGCTTCCGAATGCTCCACAGCCATTTTTTCAAAAAGAGTGTTGGTTCCTGTGATCTCCGTTCCTTTAATATCCTTAAAGGTATAAGCCATAATAGGTTCCTGGATACTCTCATGAAAAACAACCTTCATTTTTATCTGGAAGGAACTGCCTTTTTCGATGGTATTTGTACACAGACCATTCTCATCCAGCACTGCAAAATCCACAATTTCTGCCAGCTTGCTACCATATTCCAGCATATTGGGGTTCACCTGGAACTGCTCGCTCCAGTTCTCCTTCTGGGTTTCCTTATTCTCCTCTGCCTTTGCAGGATCCTGACCCACCAGAAGCTGTTTATACATATCCACCATCTGCTTTGGAGAGCCTTCCTCCATTTTTACCCCTTTGTTAAGAAGAATAACCCTGTCGCAATAGCGGGAGATACTGCTGAGATCGTGACTGACAAAAAGAATGGTCCTGCCCATTTTTTTAAATTCCTCGAATTTACGGTAACATTTGGCCTGGAAAAATACGTCGCCCACAGACAGAGCCTCATCTACGATCAGGATCTCCGGATCAATGTTGATGGCTACCGCAAAAGCCAGACGGACAAACATACCGCTGGAATATGCTTTTACCGGCTGGTAAACAAAATCTCCGATATCTGCAAAGTCCAGGATATCCTGAAGCCTTGCGTCTACCTCTTCTCTGGAAAATCCCATCATTGTTCCGTTGAGATAGATGTTTTCGATCCCGGTATATTCCATGTTAAAGCCGGCTCCCAGCTCCAGAAGGGCTGAAATCCTGCCGTTTACGGTCACCTCTCCGGCTGTAGGATTCAAAACTCCGGTAATGATCTTTAAAATCGTGGATTTACCGGAACCATTGGTTCCGATAATTCCTACCGTCTCTCCCCTCTCCACCTGAAAGTTTACATCCCTGAGGGCATAATGTTCCCTTACAGGCACCTTAAGCCCCAGGGTTTCCCGGAGCCTGTCAGAAGGTTTGTTATATAATTTATACATCTTATCCAGATGTTTTACCTGAATTGCAATTTCACTCATCTTACTCTCCATTTACATGACATCTGCAAAGTGTACCTGAAGCTTCTTAAACAGCCGCGTTCCCAGAACAAACAGCAAAATGGTAAATACCCAGAAGTACAGGGTCAGCCATGGATGCTGCCAGATTCCGATATGGTCGATCAGGGAATCACGATATCCCTGTACCACATAGAACACAGGATTCAGTTTCAGAATTTTTGTCAGAATCCCTTCAAGACCAAGATCGTTAAAGTTCCACATGATAGGGGTCACCCACACGCCTACCTGCAGACCAATGTTGATGATCTGACTGAGGTCACGGAAAAATACCACCACTGCGCTGGAAAAATAAGTCACTGCAAGGATCAGCATAAAAACACAGAAGCTGTAATAGATCAGCTGCAGTGCATACCAGGTAGGAGGATATCCCATACAGGTGTAGATCACAAGCACGATCAGCACAAAAAAGCAGTGTACAAAAGCTGCTGAGATCACCTTTACCACCGGAAGGATCCGTATATTAAATACTACCTTTTTTACCAGATAATTGTATTCCAGAAGTGCATTGGTACCGCCTACCAGTCCGTCCTGAAAGAAAAACCAGGGTACCAGACCAGCCACCAGCCAAAGCACAAAGGGTACACCTCTGTCCGCTCCGTTTCTCAGGGCAAGTCCGAATACAAACCAGTACACACAGATGGTCACAATAGGCTGGATAAAAGCCCAGACGGTTCCAAAATAGGAACCTGCATATTTTGTTTTAAAGTCGTTTTTTGCCAGGGAAAATACTAATCTTCTGTTCCTGTAAAGTTCCCCTGGCAGCCAGGTTTCTTTTTTCAATCCTTTTTGCTCCTGTTTGCGGAATATTCCTGAAAGCTTCCCCACTTCTGATCTTTTTCGGACATGATCAGTTCCATTCCCTCAGGGATCGGCCACTCCACTGCAATGTCCGGATCGTTGTATGCAAGGCCGCCCTCATCATTCGGATGATAAAAATCTGTACATTTATAGGCAAATTCTGCGGAATCAGAAAGCACCAGAAAACCATGTGCAAAATTCTTCGGGATAAAGAACTGTTTTTTGTTCTCCGCAGAAAGCAGCACGCCATACCACTGTCCATAGGTAGGAGATCCTTCTCTCAGGTCTACGGCAACATCAAATACCTCGCCGCTGACTACACGAACCAGCTTGTCCTGCGGATAGTTGATCTGGAAATGAAGTCCTCTTAAAACTCCTTTTCTGGAGCTGGACTGATTATCCTGCACAAACTCCTGATCGATCCCTGCCGCCTTATAGTCATTATAATTATAAGTCTCCATAAAGTATCCGCGTTCGTCTCCGAACACTGCCGGCGTAATCACCTTCAGTCCTTCAATATGACAGGTTTCTACTGTGATCTTTCCCATTTTATAAGCCCTCCGCAACTTCGATCATATATTTTCCATAAGCAGTTTTCAGAAGAGGCTGCGCCAGTTCCACAAGCTGCTCTTTTGTGATAAATCCACGTTTATATGCAATTTCCTCAATACAGGAAATATAAAGTCCCTGACGCTTCTGGAACGCAGAAACAAAATCAGCCGCATCGAGAAGAGAATCATGATTTCCGGTATCAAGCCATGCAAAGCCTCTTCCCAGAGTTTCTACCTTGAGAGTGCCTCTGTTCAGATATTCGTTGTTAATGCTGGTGATCTCAATCTCGCCTCTTGCAGATGGCTTCACGTTTTTTGCGATCTCCACTACATCATTATCATAGAAATAAAGTCCCGGAACTGCATAATTTGACTTGGGATGCTCCGGTTTTTCTTCAATAGAAAGAGCCTTTCCGTTTTCGTCAAACTCTACTACTCCGTACTCTCTCGGATCTCTTACATAGTATCCAAAAATGGTTGCTCCCTTTTCTGTCTCCGTTCTCTGATATGCATTCTGGAGTACTCTGGAAAAGCTCTGGCCATAAAAAATATTATCGCCCAGAACAAGAGCCACTGCATCGTTTCCAATAAATTCCTCTCCGATAATAAAAGCGTCTGCCAGTCCTCTCGGCTGCTCCTGCACCGCATACTCAAATCTCATTCCCAGCTGTTTTCCGTCTCCAAGAAGTTCCTGGAATACAGGAAGATCTCTCGGTGTGGAAATGATCAGGATCTCACGGATTCCTGCCAGCATCAGTGTAGAAAGCGGATAGTAGATCATTGGCTTGTCATATACCGGCATGATCTGTTTGGAGATTGCCTTTGTTAATGGATATAATCTGGTTCCTGAACCGCCTGCTAAAATAATTCCCTTCATATTTTCTCCTCCTTATCGTCTGGTTCTGTACATTTTTTTCTCTTTGAAATGC
>URWL01000236.1 GCA_900551465.1 uncultured Blautia sp.
GCTTCTAAGGTAGTGACTCTTGGAGCAGACCTTACTCAGGAGCAGAAGAATACAATGATGCGTTATTTTAAGGCAGACGCAAATCAGGTTCAGATCCTTACTATTACAAATGAAGACGAAAGAGAACAGCTTGGCTCCTATATTCCTCTGGAGCAGATCGGAACAAGGACTTTAAGCTGCGCTTATGTAAAGCCGACTCAGTCCGGCGGTATTAAAGTACGTACAGCGAATCTGAATTATGTAACAGGAAATATGATCGCCAATGCACTTTCCACAGCAGGAGTTACTAACTGTGAGGCAGTTGCAGCCTGCCCTTATGAGGTATCCGGTACAGGCGCTCTCACAGGTGTGATCATGGCATATGAAAGTGCCAGCGGACAGACCCTGGACAGCACAAAGAAAGATCTTGCAACACAGGAGGTTGTTGTAACAGGAAATCTTTCTCAGCAGGTAGGTCAGGACAATGCCACGAACATCCTTAATGAGGCAAAGCTTCAGATTATTGGAAATAATGTTCAGAATGCAGATGAAATTTATAATATCGTAAATAACATTGCAGTTGAGAATAATGTAAGTCTCAGCGAGGATGAGATGAGTACGATCGTTTCACTTCTGCAGGAGATCGCACAGCAGAATTATGATATTGCGCAGATGCAGGAAACACTGGAAAATATTCAGCAGAATCTGAATAACAGCCAGAGCGGTGAAGCACAGGGTGAGCAGGATTATGCAGACGAAGACAGTTCTGATGGAGAAGATATCACTGCAAATGTAGATACAGATGCCCTTGGAGAGGACATTGTGGAGAGCTCTACAGAAGACCCGTCTCTTCAGGAAGAAACCATGGGTGACCAGAATGGAGAGGACTATGTAGATGAGGGAACAGGTATCCCTGAGGCAACAGAGGATGAAGCGGTTCTGGACGGCACAGCTCAGGATGACGGAGTTGTGGATCCGGCAGAAGGCACAGAGGAAGATCCTCTTAGTACAGATGAACTCGACGAAGAAGGAAGAGTGTTCTTTGAAAAGGCACAAGCTTTCTGCAAGGGAGAATATGAAGGAGATACTGTTTCTCTTCAGAATGTGATGGGACCGGAAGCCGCTGCATCGGTGACAATCGATCCGGAAACAGGTGCAAAGCTGTCACAGAAAGTTCTTGAAGCTTATATTAATGTTCTGAAAGATGGCGGAATGAGCTATCTTCCGATGGAAACAGATCCGTATGTATCAGGAGTACTGAATATGGTCAATGCAGAAATGAAGATTATTTTCAGCATTGAGACAGAACCGGAAGCAGATGATATCCTGATCAATGAAACTCCGGAAACAAGACAGGCTCTTTATGAAGATACTATGAAATTCTTTGAGACTCTTTACGGAGAAAATACAGATACTACAGATGCTTCAGAAGAAGGGACAGAAGAGGCATTGCCGGAGGAATCTATGGAAGATATTCCTTATGAGGAAGCAGTATATTGATTATGAAAATGTTTAGGGCGGCTGATCAGCCGCCCTTTTGCTGTAGATATAAGAATTATCTGCTTCCATTGCCGCAGGCAATCTGAAATGAATTTTGGCTCGTTGCTGTGAGCGGAGTGAATGGTGATAATTTTGTGTCTTTCTGGAAACACTGGAAAAAATATTTGGGCTGTGCTACAATAGATGAAATACTGACAAATACAATGGAATTATATTTCCGAAGGGAGAAAAACGCATGAGTTTGGCTGTAGTAACGCTGAAAAAGGGAGAAGGACGGCTTCTGAAATCAGGCGGCATGTGGGTATTTGATAATGAGATTGCTTCTGTAATGGGCAGTTTTTTAAATGGTGATGTGGTACTGGTGAGGGATTTTGACGGATATCCTATGGGAAAAGGGTTTATCAATACAAATTCCAAGATTACGGTAAGACTTTTAACAAGAGATGAAAATCAGAAAATTGATGAAAAGTTTCTTGAAATGAGAGTAAGAGACGCATGGGAATATCGTAAAAAAGTAACAGATACCAGCAGCTGCCGTTTGATTTTCGGTGAAGCAGATTTTCTTCCGGGTCTGGTAGTGGATAAGTTCGCCGATGTTCTGGTGGTACAGTCTCTTGCATTGGGAATCGACCGGTTTAAACTTCAGATTCTGGAATTACTGAAAAATATTCTTGCAGAAGATGGAATACAGATCCGCGGAGTTTATGAAAGAAGCGATGCAAAGGTACGCCGTCAGGAGGGAATGGAACTGTATAAAGGCTTCATTGGTGAAGAATTTTCGACTTTGGTGGAAATTGAAGAAAACGGAGTCAAGTATCAGGTGGACGTCCGTGACGGACAGAAAACAGGATTTTTCCTTGACCAGAAATACAATCGTCTTGCTATTCAGAAATTATGTAAGAATGCAAGAGTTCTGGACTGCTTTACGCATACAGGATCTTTCGCTCTGAATGCGGGGATTGCAGGAGCCAGTGAAGTTACCGGTGTGGATGCTTCACAGCTGGCAGTTGATCAGGCAGCTGCAAATGCAAAGCTGAACGGACTGGACGGCACAGTGAAATTTATTTGTGAGGATGTATTTGAGCTGCTTCCTGAACTGGAAGAAAGAGGAGAAAAATATGATGTGGTGATCCTTGATCCACCTGCATTTACAAAATCCAGAAATTCAGTGAAAAATGCAGTTAAAGGGTATCGTGAGATTAATCTCCGCGCCATGAGACTGGTCAAAGATGGCGGTTTCCTTGCTACCTGTTCCTGTTCTCATTTTATGACATATGAGCTGTTTACAAAAACAATCGGCCAGGCTGCACGCAGTGCACATAAACGACTGAGACAGGTGGAATACAGAACGCAGGCGCCGGATCATCCGATTTTATGGTCTTCTGACGAATCTTATTATTTGAAATTTTACATATTCCAGGTATGCAGTGACAAGTAAAGAGTTTAAATATAACAGAAGAGGTGTTTTTTCATGAAAGAAAAGTTTATGAAGTTTATGCAGGGACGCTATGGTGTAGACGGATTTGCACGTTTTACTATGGGAGCAGCGCTGGTATGTGTTTTTGTTTCTGTTTTTTTCCAAAAAGGGAGTACGATAGGAGCTTTATTAAATACTTTAGGGCTGGCAGCGATCATCTATACTTATTTTCGTATACTTTCCAGAAATATTTCCAGGCGCTATGCGGAAAATCAGAAATATCTTTCCATGACTTCAAAACTGAGACAGAGTTTTAACAGAGAAAAAAGTATGATGCAGCAGAGAAAAACACATCATATTTATACCTGCCCGGGATGCGGACAGAAGATACGTATTCCAAGAGGAAGCGGTAAGAAAGTAGAGATTGATTGTCCCAAGTGTCATACCAAATTCATCAAAAAGATCTGAATATAACAGAAACAGGCGGGGGATTTTATGTTTGGTTATGTGGTAATGAACAGACCTGAAATGAAAATAAAAGATTATGATCTTTACAGATCTTTCTATTGTGGACTATGCCGGGAACTTCGTGAGCGGTATGGTATTTCCGGTCAGATCACGCTTACCTATGATCTGACTTTTGTAACTCTCCTTTTAAGCGGGCTTTATGAACCGCCTACAAAAAAAGGCACAAGCCGCTGCATTGTCCATCCGGTACGCAGGCAGCCTGTGAGAAAAAATGAGTTTACAGAGTATGCAGCAGATATGAATGTATTCCTTGCATATTATAAATGCGTAGATGACTGGAAAGATGAAAAAAAACTTTCACGTCTGGCCTATAGTCGTTTGCTTGAGCGCAAAGATAAAAAGGCAGAAGCCTTGTGGAAAAATAAAACTTCTGTGATCATCCGACATCTGAATGAGATTTCGGCCATGGAAAAAGCCGGTGAAACAGATATAGACAAAATATCCGGCTGCTTTGGAAAAATCATGGAAGAGATCCTGGTATATAAAGAGGATCAGTGGGAGCCTGCATTGAGACGTATGGGCTTTTATTTAGGGAAATTTATCTATCTGATGGATGCCTTTGATGATGTGGAAGAAGATATAGAAAAAGGAAATTACAATCCTTTTGCACAGGATTATAT
>URWL01000237.1 GCA_900551465.1 uncultured Blautia sp.
GTTTACATAGAAGATTCTATGAACAGATCATTGCTTTAAGAAAGGAGTACCTGATAAAATGAAAGATGATACCAAAGAAACCGGGCTGCGTCTTTTAAACAAGGGCAGGCAGGGAATCCTCAGGGTGGTATTCAGCCGTTCCGGCCTGATCCTTGTCCTTCTTGCTGTACAGGTTCTGTTCCTGTTCAGTATTTTTCACTGGTTTGAAGAGTTCCTGCCGCATATTTATGGAGGAGTTGTGATCTTCACTGTATTTATGGTACTGTACCTTTTAAACAGTTCCATGGATCCCACAGCCAAGATTACCTGGCTGGTGGTGGTTATGCTTCTTCCGGTGTTTGGCGCGCTGCTGTTTCTTTATACACAGGAGAATGTAGGCCACCGGGCGCTGAAAAATCATTATGCTCAGCTGAATAAAGCAACGGAGAAGTCCCTTCCACAGAATCCGGAAACAGAAAAAGCGCTGAAAAAGGCAGATCCCGGGGCGGCAGCCCTTTGCCGTTATGTGAGCCGCAGCGGATGTTATCCGGTATACGATCATACTTCTGTCACCTATTTTCCTTTGGGAGAGGATAAATTCCGTGAAATGCTGATCCAGCTGGAAAAAGCAGAGCATTTTATTTTTCTGGAATATTTTATTGTAAATGAAGGAGAAATGTGGGGCAAAATCCTGGAGATCCTGGCGCGAAAGGTGAAAGAGGGAGTAGATGTAAGAATGCTCTACGACGGTACCTGCGAGCTGTCCACACTGCCTCATGATTACCCGAAGAGACTTCAGAAGCTGGGGATCAAATGTAAAATGTTTGCCCCTATCAAGCCTTTTGTATCTACCCATTACAATTACCGGGATCATCGTAAGATTCTGGTCATCGATGGAAAGACTGCTTTTAATGGAGGTATCAACCTGGCGGACGAGTATATTAATACCTATGTAAAATACGGCCATTGGAAGGATACTGCAGTAATGGTACAGGGAGAGGCGGTCAGCAGCTTTACCCGGATGTTCCTGCATATGTGGTATCTGGATGAAAAGGAAACAGATTTCGACAGATTTTTGAACGTACCTGTGACGCCCCAGGCTGAAAACGGTTTTGTTATGCCTTACGGCGACTGTCCTCTGGATAAAGATAAGGTGGGAGAACAGGTTTATATTGATATGCTGAACCGGGCTCGGAATTATATATATATTATGACACCATATCTGATCCTGGACGGGGAGCTGGAAAATGCACTGAAATTTGCAGCTGAACGAGGAGTTGATGTAAGGATCATCCTTCCCGGTATTCCGGATAAGTATATTCCGTTTGCACTTGCACTGACACACTATAAATCACTGCTGGAATCCGGTGTCAAAATATACGAATACACACCTGGTTTCGTCCATGCAAAAGTATTTGTCTGTGATGACCGTGAAGCAGTGGTAGGTACGATCAATCTGGATTACCGAAGTCTGTACCATCATTTTGAGTGCGCTACCTATATGTGGGGAACGGACTGCATTCCTCCGATCAAAAAAGATTTTGCACTTACCCAGGAAAAATGCCGGGAGATCACCGTGGATATGATCCGGTCAGAACCTCTGAAGCGCCGGGTACTTGGCTTTATTGCAAAAGCCGCCGCACCGCTGCTGTAGCCGGTGTGCGAGACAGGAGGCGTGTCAATGCTGAAAATAATCCTATTAATTTTGTATATCGCTACGATCCTGGCGGTTATCTTCTGGGAGCGTAAAAATCCAACAGAGGCAATGCTCTGGGTACTGGTCATGGTATGCATTCCCTATGCAGGCATGCTGCTCTACCTGATATTCGGCAGCACCACAGCCATTAAGCTGACGTCTGTTTTTCGCCGCAAAAGGTTGAGCAGGCGTCTGCCTGCTGCAGAAAAGCCCCGGGATCTTCTGACCGGACAGAAATTCTCTGAAGAAGATCTTCAGGTTATGCAGTTCAATGCAAACTATAACAACAGTCCTGTGACCTGCTACGACGACCATCAGGTATTTATTACAGGTGAAGCGCATTACCGCGCATTGTTTCAGGATATAAAAGAAGCAAAAGAAAATATTTATGTGCTGTTCTATACCATTCACCATGATGTGATGGGGGAGGCTCTGGTCAAGGCCTTGACGGAGAAGGCAAAGGAGGGCGTTACGGTTCTGGTAATGTGTGATTTTATTGCCAATCTTTCCACACCCCGTAAGATGTTCCGGCCTCTGGTGGAGGCAGGCGGCAAGGTGGTCCGCGTCAAACCTTATCTTACACATTACCGCAGCCATCGCAAGATTGTTACCATCGATCATAAGATCGGTTATATTGGCGGCATGAATATCGGAAAACAATATGCGAATCTGGCCGAAAAGAAAAATCCCTGGCGTGATACACAGATCCGCCTGACAGGAGCCTGCACCGCAACACTGGATGCATATTTTATGACAGACTTTTTATGTGCGGTCCGACGCAGGGACTGGGAAGATATGGTAAAACATATGGAATCTATCCAAATGCCGCAGCAGCGCATATCTCCCAATCTCTGTCAGTTTGTTGTAGGAGGCGTGGACAATGACAGAGAAGCAGTCAAAATGAATTACCTGAGTATGATTCGCAGCGCCAAAAAGAAGATCCGGATCCAGTCTCCTTATTTTATTCCGGATGCTTCTGTTCTGGATGCGCTCAAAACAGCGGCGGCGTCCGGTGTGAAAATCGACCTGATGATCCCCGGTATCAAAGCCAGCTTTTTCCTGGATCCGGTGACAACCTACTATGCCGGACAGATCATGGAGTTTGGAGCCAGGGTTTATAAATATCATGGCTATATCCACGCAAAGACCATGACCATTGATGATGAGATATGCTGTATCGGATCTGTCAATATGGATATGCGGTCTTTGATGGTAGATGATGAAATCTGCGGTATTTTTTATGCAAATGATCTTGTGCAGGAATACATTGAAATATTTGAAAACGATATTCAGAACTGTGATCCGTATTTCTACGATCAGTTTCTGAAGCGTGGCCAGAAGGAAAAAATCGCAGAATGCGTCTTTCTTCCTTTTGCTCCTCTGATGTGATCGTCAGAAAAAAGATTACCTAAAAAACAGAAAACGAGGGGGCTTTATGAAAGATAAATTTACATCGGTTTTGAGAAATGCCGCACTTTTGCTTATAGTCGGAATGCTTGCTTTGTCAGCGGATCCGGTTTATGCAGAAAAGAAACAGACATCAGGAAAGGAAGAAACAGACCTGTCCGGATCCTCCGGAGTGAAAATGAACATGGAAGATGGAGAATATTCCATTCAGGTGGATCTGGAGGGCGGAAGCGGAAAAGCTGGAGTGGTTTCTCCTACCGTTCTGATCGTCCGTGACGGCAGAGCATTTACCCGGCTGCAGTGGAGCAGCTCTAATTACGATTACATGATCGTGGACGGAGAAAAATACCTTCCGGTTAATGAAGAAGGAATGAACTCTGTTTTTGAAATTCCTGTCCTGGCTATGGATGAACCGGTAGAAGTGATCGCAGACACCACAGCTATGGGAACACCTCATGAGGTGGAATATACTCTGCTGTTTTATGCGGATTCCATTGGCTCCAAGGGCCAGCTTCCTCAGGAGGCTGCCAAAAGAGTCGTTGGCGTTGCCCTTGTGATCATTGTAGGAGGCGGAATCCTGAATTATTTTGTCAATAAGAGAAACCGCTGCTGAAAATATCCGAAAATATTCTGCCTGCAGTATATTTTCTGTAAACATTAAATTTTTATAAAGTTATTGCATTTTTAAATAAAAAGGTGCATAATAACAGCAATGAAAAAAAGGATGTAAGGGAGTAGCTGACACCATAATGGCGTAACAGAATCAACATCATGGCCTAGGGTCTGGTTTTGTTTGAAACAGCGAGACTTATCTATGGGAGTAGTCCCTGGATAAGTCTCTTTTTTATTCCTTCATCCCCATTCATAGGACATTGGAATTTTTTCTGAAGTCTGCCATTAAAATAAGACAGTGCGGGATTTAAGGTCTGACTGCACAGAAACGGAGGCAATATGA
>URWL01000238.1 GCA_900551465.1 uncultured Blautia sp.
CGTTTTGTCTGTGAAAGAATGGCGGCCAGAGCTTCCTATCAGGCCAGTGTAGGGGTAAAACAGATTCTTCGAAAAAAAATATATGAAAAAATGAGAAGACTTGGAGCTTCTTATTCCGAAAAGGTTTCTACTTCGGAAGTCATGCAGGTCTGTACAGAAGGCGTGGAACAACTGGAAATTTATTTTGGAAAATACCTGCCTCAGCTTTTTTACAGCCTTCTGGCACCTGTAACTTTGTTTCTGGTGCTGATGCGGGTAAGCTTCCGGGCAAGTCTGGTGCTTCTGATCTGCGTGCCGTTGATACCGGTTTCTATTGTTGCAGTACAGAAGCTGGCAAAAAAACTTTTAAACAGATATTGGAGTATTTACACAGGACTGGGAGATTCTTTTCTGGAAAATCTTCAGGGGCTGACGACTCTGAAAATCTATCGGGCAGATGAAAAGAAAGCACAGGAAATGGATCAGGAAGCCCAGAGATTTCGTCAGATTACCATGAAGGTTCTGACTATGCAGCTGAATTCTACAAGTGTAATGGATATTGTGGCCTATGGCGGTGCGGCTGCAGGAATGATCGTGGCGGCATCAGAATTTCTTAAAGGGCAGCTGAACTTTGCAGGGGCCCTGACAATAATCTTACTGGCATCGGAATTTTTTATTCCGCTGCGGCTTCTGGGGTCCTTTTTTCATATTGCCATGAACGGAATGGCAGCAAGCGATAAAATTTTTGCCATACTGGATCTGCCGGAACCGGAACAGGGCAGCCGGGAACTGGATAAGGATCAAATAGAGATTCGGCTTCAGGATGTACATTTTTCTTATGAAAAAGAGAGAGAAATCCTTGGAGGAATTGATCTTTATATGCCAGCCGGATCCTTTATTTCCCTTGTGGGAGAATCGGGATGTGGAAAAAGCACCATTGCAGGAATTCTGGCAGGAAAAAACAAGGGATTTACAGGTTCTGTTGCGATTAATAGAATAGATATTTCGGAGATTTCAGAGTCTTCGCTTATGAAAAATATTACATTAGTTCGTCATAACAGCTATCTTTTTAAAGGAACGGTGGAAGAAAATCTCCGTATGGCAAAGCCGGATGCTTCAGAGACTGAAATGAGAGAAGTTCTTTCCAGGGTCAATCTTATGGGATTTTTGGATACACAGAAGGGGCTTCAGACAGAGCTTTTGGAACGTGCGGAAAATCTTTCCGGAGGCCAGTGCCAGAGACTTGCTCTTGCCAGAGCACTGCTTCATGATTCACCGGTTTATATTTTTGATGAGGCTGCCAGCAACATCGATGTAGAAAGTGAAGAGCTTATTATGGATGTGATCCATGGGCTTGCCAGAACCAAAACGGTTCTTTTGATTTCTCACAGGCTGGCAAATGTAGTGGAGTCCGACTGCATTTATATGATGAAAGATGGAATGATACGTGAACAGGGAGACCATCATCAGCTGCTAGAGCTTGATGGAGATTATGCAAAGCTTTATAAAAGCCAGATGGATCTGGAAAATTATTGTAATCCTGACAGAGAAGGGAGGATGAAAGATGACAGCAGGGAATAAAAATAAGACATCTGGACAACCGGATCTTTTGACAACACGCAGAAGCGCGCTGAAGATCATGGGAAGCCTGATCGGTCTTGTGAAGCCTCTTCTTCATATTATGCTGCTGGCAATCCTTCTTGGGACAGCGGGCTATTTGTGTGCAATTTTTTTGACCATACTGGCAGGACAGACTCTTCTGAAAGGGACGAGTTTTAACTTTTCTTCCGGTATAGGGGGAAGTGTACTTTCCGGTTTGACAGCAGAAAATATATTTATCCTGATGGCGGTTCTGGCAGTTTGCCGGGGAGTTCTGCATTATGCAGAGCAGTACTGCAACCACTTTATTGCGTTTAAGCTTCTGGCAATCATCCGACATAAGGTTTTTGCAGCTCTTCGGAAGCTTTGTCCGGCAAAGCTTGAGGGCCGGGATAAGGGAAATCTGATCTCGATCATCACTACAGACATCGAACTTTTGGAAGTTTTTTATGCACATACCATATCGCCTATTGCCATTGCAGTTCTGACATCTTTGACAATGGTGATCTTTATGGGGAGTTATCAATGGAAAACCGGTATTTTTGCTTTTTGTGCGTATGTGATCGTCGGTGCTGTGATTCCTTTATGGAATGGACGCCGGGGAAGCAGCAGCGGAATGGAATTCCGGTCAAAATTTGGAGAGCTGAACAGCTTTGTACTGGATTCCCTTCGTGGACTTGATGAGACGATCCAGTACGGTCAGGGCGAAAAAAGGGAAAAACAGATGGAAGAAAAATCGCTGGAGCTTGCAGAAATGCAGAAAAAGCTAAGCCGTATGGAAGGCGGTCAGAGATCGGTGACAAATCTGACAATCCTTCTGGCATCTTTTGGAATGTTGTTTTTTACTTTATACCTATATGGGAAACAGGAAATCGGGTTTGATGGGGTGATTCTTTGCACCATAGCCATGATGGGCTCCTTCGGTCCGGTAGTTGCATTGTCCAGTCTGTCAAATAATCTGAATCAGACACTGGCAAGTGGAGAGAGAGTATTATCATTGCTTGAGGAAGTGCCGCTGGTACAGGAAATCTCAGAGGAAGAAGGTGATTTTCAGACATCAGACAGAGAGAACTCTCTGGAAACAGCCGGACGAAATAGTTTTTCTGGTGCAGAGGCTTCCCATGTGTCATTCTCTTATGAGGACGAAAGCATTCTGAACGATTACTCTATTAAGATCATGCCAGGAAAGATCGTGGGAATTCATGGTGTCAGTGGAAGCGGGAAATCTACTTTACTAAAGCTTCTCATGCGGTTCTGGGATGTGGATTCCGGAAAAATACTTGTAAATGGAAAAGATGTAAGAAATATCCCTACCAACCGGCTTCGTGATACAGAAAGTTATGTGACCCAGGAAACTCATCTGTTTCATGATTCTATAGCAGGAAATATTGCAGTGGCAAAGCAGGGGGCTTCCAGAGAAGAGATTATGGAAGCAGCAAAAAAAGCATCTGTTCATGACTTTATCATGAGTCTTCCTAATGGTTATGATACAGAGGTTGGAGAACTGGGAGATACTCTTTCCGGTGGTGAAAAACAGAGAATAGGTATTGCCCGGACTTTTCTACATGACGCGCCGTTTATCCTGATGGATGAGCCAACCTCCAATCTGGATTCCCTGAACGAGGGTATCATTTTGAAATCCCTGAAGGAGGAGGCGGACCAGAAGACGGTAGTTCTGGTTTCCCACAGGAAATCCACCATGAATGTGGCAGATGTGGTGTATAAAATGGAAAATGGAAGAGTATCATAAAGTAATATGGTTACAAAAAAGATACGGTTTCAGCCGTGTCTTTTTTCTTAGAGAGGTATGTTATATGGAAAAGAGAGGATTAAATATAAAAGATATGTAATAGGAAATGCATGATAAAAGAAAGGCTCTGCACTGTGATACAGTGAGAGCCAGGAGCACTGTTTTTTGCCTTACTGAAAAGAATATTTTATACAGAAAATTATATCATACAGTAAAAACGTGTATACCGTGTTCTTTATAATATGTAAGATAAGATTTTTCGACTGTATTATTGGTTATGATATTGGGGATTGAATCCATATCACACAAATAAGTAAATGTTCTGAGGTTAAATTTCCCGTTGTTCGCAAGGAGATAGATCTGACTGGAATTTTCAATCAGGTGATTATAAAGAGGAAGCTGTGCCCTATTGATAATAGAGTATCCATAATTCAGATCGATTCCATCAACAGTGAAAAATGCTTTGTCAAAATATAATTTTTCCAAAGACTGTACGGTATATTCATCTAAGGTTTCTACATGATTAGTACCGACGTGTATATTTCCCCCAAGAAGTAAAATAGAAATTCGGGGATTTGATGCCAGAGCCATGACTGCTGTGACGTTTGTAGTAACAACGGTAATTCCTTCCTTATCACTGTTATTCAGATAGTGGCATAGGAGATTACAGGTCATTCCGGCACCGATAAATACG
>URWL01000239.1 GCA_900551465.1 uncultured Blautia sp.
TTTGGGCTTTTACGAGGTTTCAATAAATTCAAATTGAATTAGCACAACAGGTTAAATTATTTCTCGTCAGGCATTTTCCATGCGTGGTGATCTGTATGAAGAAGCTGATGCGCCCTGTGCGAAAGAGGCTTTTCAAAATAATCTTCATAGCATTTCAATACAGACGGGTTTTCATGAGAAAACCGCAGTTCGTTTGCCGCATCCAGTCCATAGAGAATACCAGAGCGTATCTCTGCCAATTCCTCTCCATCCCGGACAGGCTGTCCGCCTCCACCGACACATCCGCCTGGACATGCCATGATTTCAACAAAATGATACGATACTTCTCCTTTTCGCAAAGCCTCCATCAGTTTTCTGGTATTTCCAAGACCGCTGGCAACTGCAACTTTGAGCTCTGTTCCGGCAAGATTAAAGGATGCTTCTTTCCAGCCGTTCATACCTCTTACTTCCCGGAAGGCATCCGGCTGAGGATTTTCTCCTGTAACCAGATAATATGCGCTCCGAAGAGCTGCTTCCATAACGCCGCCAGTGGCACCAAAGATCACAGCAGCGCCGGTTCCCACTCCAAGAGGCGTATCGAATTCTTCCTCCTCCAGTTCCTGAGGAATGATATGTTCTGCACGGATCATACGGTCTACTTCCCTGGTGGTAAGAACCACATCTACATCCTGACCTGCGCCTGAATCATTCATATTCGGCAACGTGCACTCGTGTTTTTTTGCAAGGCACGGCATTACGGACACGCAAAAGATTTTTTCCGGATCCACTCCCAGAAGTTCTGCATAATAAGATTTTACCACTGCTCCAAACATCTGCTGCGGAGATTTTGCCGTGGAAAGCTGATCTACCATATCCGGATACTGGGATTTCATGAAGCGCACCCATCCCGGACAGCAGGAAGTAAATAATGGAAATTTCTCATTTTCTTTATTTTTCAATTTTTCCAGAAATTCGCTTCCCTCTTCCATGATCGTAAGATCTGCGGTAAAATTGGTGTCAAAAATATAGTCAAATCCCATACGGCGCATAGCTGTCACAAGGCGTTTTACAGTAGCAAATTCTCGTTTCAGTCCAAACGGTTCTCCCCATGCGGCACGAACAGACGGAGCAATCTGTACAACTGTGATTTTATCAGGATCTGCCAGAGCCCGGAACACCTTCGGAGTGTCATCCCGCTCTCTTAAGGCACCTACCGGACAATGAGTGATACACTGACCACAAAGGGCACAGTCAGACTCTTCCAGAATCCGGTTTCCGGTTACGTCTACGGTTGTACGGGAACCGGTATTGGCCAGATCCCATACATGCATATTCTGAACCTTATCACAAATCTGAATACAGCGCATACATTTAATACATTTTTCATAATTTCTCAGCAATGGGAAGTTTTTTGTCCAACGGCTGTGAAACAGCTGCTTTTCGTAAGGTACACGAATGATACCAAGATCATTCGCCAGTTTCTGCAGACTGCAGTTTCCACTCCTCACACAGGTAGGACAGTTACAGTCATGCTGAGAAAGGATCAGACGTACGTTGGTGATTCTTGCCTGACGAACCTTTGGGCTGTTGGTATAGATCACCATGCCTTCTTCCACTACATTGTTACAGGCTGTGATAAGCCGCTCCTTCCCTTCCAGTTCTACCAGACAGACACGACAGGCTCCGATCTCATTGATATCTTTCAGATAACAAAGAGTGGGAATGGGAATCCCGTTCTGCTTTGCCGCTTCAAGAATTGTAATCCCCTTTGGTACCTGTACTGTTTTTTTATCAATTGTAATGGTCACCATCTATCCTTCCTCCCTCCTTTAAAGCTTCCAAATCCAAAATGATCACAGCGCATACAGCGGCCTGCCTCCTGTGCTGCTTCCTCATCTGTCATTCCATATTCGATCAGTTCAAAATCCTTCACTCTTTCTCCTGCATTTCTCTCCTTCATGGTCACACGCCCGCATGGTTTTCGATCATGAAGACGGATTTTCGGTATCTCTATATCTGCCGTAATTTCATGATGGTATCCCAGATACTCGTCAATATTCGCTGCCGCCACTTTACCTGCTGCAATCGCACGAATCACCGTCGCCGGTCCGGTCACACAGTCTCCTCCGGCAAATACTCCCGGAATATCCTGAATACCGCTCCAGTTCAGCGCTTCTATCACACCTCGTTTCACAGGAATTCTGCTTTCTTCAAATGGCTGCGTCTCAATTCCCTGTCCAATGGCTACAATGATCTTATCACATGAAAGAGCAATTTCTTTCTGAGCAGAAGCGCCCGGTGCCGGACGTCCGCCCCTTACCTGGCCGATCAGCTGGGGTTTGACCCAGAGACCATCTGCTTTTCCCTGTTCATTACAGCGGATGCGGAGAGGCGCCATCAATTCCAGAATTTCGCACCCCTCTGCAACAGCGCCATGGACTTCTTCCTGAAGAGCAGTCATATCCTCCTGTCTGCGGCGATAAACGATCTGTACTTTTTCGGCGCCCAGACGTACTGCGGATCTTGCAACGTCCATAGCCACATTTCCGCCGCCAACTACGATCACTCTCTGTCCGGTAAAATCCATGGGACTGCCTTCTCCGGAATCCCGGAGCATTTCCACTGCTGAGATCACGCCTTCTGCCTCTTCTCCTTCAATTCCAATCTTCTTATCCGTATGTGCACCGATTGCAATATAAACTGCATCATATTCTTTACGAAGCGCCTCAACGGTCAGTTCTTTGCCCACGGAAACGCCTGTTTTTACATGAATGCCTGTCGCAAGAAGGCCGTTAATCTCTTTATCAAGTGTTTCTTTTGGAAGACGATATTCCGGAATTCCATAACGAAGCATGCCGCCAAGCTGATTGCGTCTTTCATATATGGTCACATCATGCCCCATCAGAGCAAGATAATAGGCTGCACTGAGCCCTCCCGGACCGCCTCCCGCTACTGCCACTCTTTTTCCAGTAGGAGGTGCATTTTTCGGAACCGGAACCTCTCCGGCATGTTCTACCGCATATCGTTTCAGACCACGGATATTAACGGCGTCATCCAGCATGTTTCTTCGACATCTGGCCTCACAGGGATGTTCGCAGATCAGACCGCATACGGAAGGCATGGGATTATCTTTACGGATCAGAGCCACTGCATCCGCATATCGTCCCTCCCCTACCAACGCAATATATCCCGGTATGTCCACACCAGCCGGACAAAGCGCTACGCAGGGAACCGGCTGATTCAGTTCACAGGTGCATCTGCCCTTGGTGATATGTTCCACAAAGTCTTCCCGAAATCCCCGTACACCTCTCAGTACCATTTCCGCAGCCTCATATCCAATGGCACAGTCTGCGGAATAATAAATATCCTGAGCTGTCTGTTCGATCAAATCTATGATTTCCATTTCTGCTGTTTCATCCAGAACCTTTTCCAGAAGATTCTGAAGTTGTCCAAGACCAATACGGCATGGTACACATTTTCCGCAGCTCTGTGCATGACATACTTTCAAAAAAGACAAGGCCATATCTACCGGACAAAGACCCGGAGGACTGGCGATGATACGCCGTTCCAGATCCTTATAAAGTTCCTCAACCGTTGTCTGAGCACGATTTCTGGTTACAATACTTAATCTGCTCATTTCCGCTCCTCCTCTTAATTCTTTTTTTCATGGTGTATGCCGGGCCCTGGTATACAAAGTTTTTTAGCTTCGCACAAAAAGTTTTAGCTTTTAGGGTATAAAAAAAGAAAGATATGGCAGCGGCATTTATTGACCGTTCCCGTCTCTTTCTGATATCACTATAGCTCAGATTTCATACAAATGCAAGTTGTTTTATAAAATTCGTATATATCACACAGTTTTATTCCTTGCTATTTGTGCATTTTATCCATGTTTATGTGCCATATCTGTTCAAATAAGATTTTTTTGCACTGTATCCGGATCCATGCTATACTCCCATCTTTGACAGTTGGAAAGATAAAAAATGGCTACAAACCCAGTAAACATGG
>URWL01000240.1 GCA_900551465.1 uncultured Blautia sp.
GTAGAGCATGCGGCTGTTAACCGCAGTGTCGTTGGTTCGAGTCCAACAGGGGGAGTTTTTTTATGTCTGCAGAATATTCTGCAGGCTTTTTTTGTGTATAAATTTACAAAACAGTTACACCATGCAGATAAAATTCATGTCATAATGTAATCAAAGTTTCTATAATATGACAGGAATTCCGCAGGCAAATCGTGTGGTATGACAGCAGATAGGCAACACCAGAGGAGGAAGCAATATGGGAGTACATATTCTTGTAATAGAAGATGAGGAAGCAATTAACGACCTGATCTGTATGAATCTTGAAGTGACAGGATATCAGGTTACTTCCTTTTTTGACGGAGAGGAGGTAAGTAAAAGTCTACGGACAAACCATTCCTATGACTGTGCTCTGGTAGATGTTATGCTGCCGGGAAAGGATGGTTTTGCTCTTCTTCCAGAACTGAAGAATTATAAAATTCCGGTTATTTTTTTGACTGCCAGAGGAGAAGTTCAGAATAAGGTCAGAGGTCTAAAGGAAGGGGCAGAGGATTATATTGTAAAACCATTTGAGATGCTGGAGCTTCTTGTACGTATTGAAAAAGTTTTGGAAAGAAATGGAAAAAATAATCAATTGATTCAAATTTATGACGTGGAGATCGACACAGAAAAAAGAATTGTTACAAAAGCAGGGAAAGAGGTTTATCTGAAACCAATGGAATACGAATGTCTTTTAATGTTTGCCCGGCATAAAAATAAGGCTCTTACCAGAGGGCAGATTCTGGGAGCTTTGTGGGGAATGGAGTTTGAAGGAGAGACACGTACCGTAGATGCCCACGTAGGCCGTATCAGAAAAAAACTGGACTGGGGAAATGTAATAAAAACCATTCCTACCATAGGATACAGACTGGAGGTGGATCAGTGAAACTGTTTCGGAAAATTTTTTTACAGGCAATTCTTGGATTTCTGTTAATTTCTCAGCTTACTATGGTGTATTTTCTTTATGAATCCCAAAAGCAGACTTTGATGGATCAGAGAAAGAGCCAGGAAATTATTTTTACAGATAAGATCCATGAGTTTACCAGAAAGCTGGAAGAGTCTTTAAAGCTGCTGAAAAACAATGATGCAGATGGCCGTAAGCTGGCTGCAGTTCAGTCATTTCGGGATGTTTTTGGGAATTATGGAGCTTTTTACCAGCAGGGGGAATGGTTCTATAATGCTACACCTTATGAATTTGATTATATGGGGATCAGCGAAGCCAATGGAGAAAATAACGGAGAAGTACCAATACAGACCATAGACGGAAGAAAGCTTATGATTACTTTTACGCAGATATCTGATAACAGTATACAGGCAGGGATTTTGTATTATCAGGATGTTACAGAAATTTATCAGAGAACAGAGCGGCTTTTTTTAAAAGGATTTTTGATTACTGTGTTTCTTCTGGTTGCGGGGGGATTTATCATATGGAAAAGTCTTTTTGCTACTATGCGCCCTTTAATGGAACTAAAAAAGGCTGCCGCAGCTATTTCAGAAGGTAATTATCAGATTCGGGTATCAGAGGGAAGGAAAGACGAACTGGGAGAGCTGGCGGGCAGCTTTAATCATATGGCTGCTACCATTGAGGAAAGTATACAGAAACTGACAGAAATAAACAGAAGACAGCAGCAAATGCTGGGAAGCCTTGCTCATGAGCTGAAAACACCTATGACGGCCATTATCGGTTACGCAGATACTCTCCTTACGGTACGTTTAAGCGACAAAAGACGGGAGCAGGCGCTTCAGTATATTCAGAAGGAATGCAGCCGCCTTTCCAGGCTGTCTGTTAAAATCCTGGAGCTTACCGGACTTTATGAGGAAGCAAAGTCAGGACTGAATCTTCAGAGCTTTCAGGTAGAAAAATTTTTGAATAACATAAAAGATCTGACGGGATTTATCTTAAAACAAAAGAATATTCAGCTGGAAGTCCTGTGCAGCCCTTACGATCTTCAGAAAACAGCAGATGTGGACCTTTTGACAAGTTTTGTGCTGAATCTTGTGGATAATGCAGGAAAAGCTTCAGAAGAAGGTGGAAAAATCAGGATAACAGCTGAGGATAAGGCTCTTACTGTGGAAGATTATGGATGCGGGATTGCTCCGGAAGATCTTAAACGGGTAACGGAAGCCTTTTACATGGTGGATAAGTCACGCTCCAGAAAGGAAGGAGGCGCAGGTCTTGGATTGGCGCTTTGCAAGGAAATTGCAGATCTTCATCACTGGAAAATGTCTGTCGAAAGCGAACCTGAAAAAGGAACGAGGGTGATTCTTTCATGGTTACAATGCGGTTACAAAATGGAGGATATCCGGCCAAAAGATTCTGATATTCTGGAAGCAGAAAGGACAGACGATCCTGTATGATCCGCCGGGAAAGGAGACAGACCATGAAAAAAAGAATCGTAACAGCTATTCTGGTAATGATGACAGGAATCACATTTGCTGCCGGATGTGCGGAAACACCAGAGAGTTCTCTTGTAAAAAAGAAGGGAAATATAAAAGAAATACTGTATGAAGAGGAGGCAGAAGAACAGGAGAATACAAAAGCTTTGTCCGGTAAAAATATCCGGGAAACAGTAGGAGCGCCGGAAACCTATCAGAGCAAGACAGCAGATACTACAGGAAATCTAAAAATAGTAACAGATGCAAAGGTAGAGATTCCTGATACAGATCATGCTTCTGTGATCGAGGTAACGCAGCATCCCTTTGGACAGGAACAGATGGATCTGATCACAGATACTTTTTTCAAAAATGCAAAGATCTACACTTCTCACAGTTATTATACCCGTACAAAGGATGTGGTACAAAAGGAGCTGACCTGGTGGAAAGCTAACCTTTCCAGGGGAAATCTGGATCCCAACGGGCTGGGGAAGGATGAGAATGGGAATTACTATCTGGATATTAACCAGACCATTGAAGATCTGGAAAAAGAGTATGCGTCAGCCCCTGAAACCCGCACACTGAAGGAAGTGAAGCCTCAGTTTGGTCTGAAAGGGGAAGAGGGAAACTATACCATGGACGATTACTTTGTTGGAGTGGCAGTTACAGAGAAGGGAACTGCTTTTAATTACAGTATGAATTCCTATGGGGCAGCCCCTATGTCTGTAGAAATCCGCAACCAAAGCCGTTATGAAAAGGAAAATATAATCAATGAATTTATGTATTGGGACGGATATGATTATTACAGTAAGCTGTCAGAATCCTCCCAACAGAAGGATGCAGAGTGGATTCCAACAGAAGAAGAGCTGAAAGAAGAAATTGGAATTTCTCTGGAAGAAGCCAAAGCTCTTGCGGACGAGAAGGTGAAGGAGCTTCAGATCCCGGATATGGAGCTTGGAGACTGGGAGTACGGACTTTGCCTTTATCAAAAGGGAAGCGGTGAAGATCAGAAGCTTGAACTGACGGATACCGGCTATATCCTTCATTATACGAGAAAGCTGGGAGAAATTCCCATTACTTATACGGAGGAACAGGGAGGCGAGCTGTACGGCAACGATATAGGAACTGAATCAGAAACCTGGCTTTATGAGAAATTGGACTTTTGTGTAACGGATGAGGGAATTGATGATGTACAGCTAATCGACCAGTACGATATTGGAAAAACAAAAACAGAAAATGTAAAACTGAAATCCTTTGATGAAATCATGGATATTTACGAAAAAATGATGCTTATTCAAAACGCTGATTATATGGAGAATGCAAAAGAACTTACATACAAAATAGACCGGATCGCATTCGGTTACACAAGAATTTATGAACCAAAATCTGACAGCCGTTCCGGCGTGCTTGTTCCTGCCTGGGATTTCTTTGGAAGCTATGAAGGCACTTATAAGGAAGGCGCAGAATGGGAAACCGGATCGGAAAATTTCCTTTATGCGCCCCAATATGAAAGCTATCTTACTATCAACGCTATAGACGGCAGTGTGATTGACAGAGGATTGGGATATTAAAGGAAAAGGAGTGAGA
>URWL01000241.1 GCA_900551465.1 uncultured Blautia sp.
GTGTATTCGATACTGCATTCCATCAGACAATGCCTGCAAAAGCATATCTTTATGGTCTGCCGTTAGATTATTACAAAAACTACAAAATCAGAAGATACGGTTTCCACGGAACATCTCACAGCTTTGTTTCCAAACGTGCTGTTGAGTTCCTTGGTCTTGACAAAGAGAACTCCAAAGTTATCGTTTGTCACCTTGGAAACGGTTCTTCCATCAGTGCAGTAGTAAACGGCAAATGTATTGATACAACCATGGGTCTCACTCCTCTTGAAGGTTTGATCATGGGAACACGTTCCGGAAGCATTGATCCTGCTATTATGGAATTCATTGCTAAGAAAGAAAATCTGGATATCGCAGGCGTTATGGATGTTCTGAATAAGAAATCCGGTCTTCTTGGAATGTCCGGTATCTCCAGCGATATGCGTGACCTGGAAGATGCTGCCGCAGAAGGAAATGTAGATGCTAAGAATGCAAGAGAAGCTCTTGGATACGGCATCGCAAAATATATTGGTGGTTATGTAGCAGCTATGAACGGTGTAGATGCTATTGTGTTCACAGCAGGTATTGGTGAGAACGATAATCTCGTTCGTGAGGATGCATGCTCTTACCTTGGCTATCTTGGAATTACTATTGATAAAGAAGTAAATAAGGCTCGTGGTGAAGAAGTGGTAATTTCTACACCGGATTCCAAGGTTAAAGTTGCAGTTATTCCGACAAACGAAGAGCTGGCTATCTGCCGTGAAACTGTAGCATTAGTTTAATTGTTTTGATGTAAATTCTATAAAAGAAGGTTTCCGTTATGGAAGCCTTCTTTTTTTGTACCATATTGATAAAAATTATACAAACTATTAGCAAATGCTTATATCTTGTTTGATAAAATGTAAATAAATACGAAAATATATTGACAATAATAAAAAACTATAGTATAGTTGCACTAATGAAACGTTTCAATAACACCTGTTTATGGAGGGAATGACTAATCAATGACGAAAAAACAAAAAGTCACTATTACACAGGTGGCAAAACAGGCAGGTGTTTCTGTCGGAACAGTTTCCAATTATCTCAACAGGACAGTGTCTGTTTCGAAAGACAGGGCGATGCGTATACAGAAGGCCATAGATGAGTTGGATTATATTCCAGACAGCCTTGCCAGTTCTTTGAGAAGGAAAAAAAGCAAGACGATTTTTGTACTTACGCCGAACCTTAGAAATGCATTTTATACAAATATCATATCTTCTTTAATGGAGCAGGCCTATAAATCGGCGTATGAGGTTCATATATCCAGTTATGAATACAGTGAAGAAAGAGAAAAACGGCTGCTTCGTTCTTTCGAAACCTGCAGACCCGGAACAGTAGTTATTATTTTTAACGGATATAACGATGAAAAGGAAATACGACGACTAGTCAAAAAGGATATTCACGTAATATTGGCAGACAGAGTATGTCCTATGAAAGAAACAGCCAGTGTCACATTCGACAACAGAGATGTTATATTTGAGATTGTGAAAATGCTGAAAGAAAAAAAATACAGATCCATTGGTCTGTTTATGGAACGGACGAATCTTCAAAATATTTGGAAGCGGCGGGAGAGCTTTATTGAAGCCCTTGAGTATTATGGATATAAAGATCCGGAACATTTTATATTTGGAAAAGAATCTTTGTCTGGCGATAAATTGAAAAATGGATATCTTTACATGAAAGAAATTCTGGAAACCTATAAAAAAGAGGAACTGCCGGAGGCATGGATTGCCACCTCGGATTATCTTGCAGTTGGAATGATGAGAGCAATCAATGAGAAAGGTTATTCTATTCCGGGAGATTTTGGACTTATTGGGTTTGATAATATTGACCTGTCCGGTTATGTTAATCCCAGACTGACAACAGTGGAGCAGAACCAGGAACTTTTTGGTAAAAAATTATGGGAAGCTGTAAAAAAAATACATCAGAACGGTATACGAGAAGAAATTGTTCTTCCGCAGAAGCTGCTGATGCGGGAATCCTGCTGAACGGCAGGATATATCAGGGGACTGCATGTATTAATGTTTTTGTTATGATTTTTTGAAACGATTCAATAAAAAGGATAGGGGTATGGCAAGGAGGGAAGAGAAAAAGAACCCGGATATTCTTTTTTGACCGGATTGTTTCACAAAATATGAAAAACCAAGATATGAAGGAGGAATTCATAATGAAAAAATCAGTTGCTGTTACTTTATGTGCTGTTATGACAATGGGTATGGTAGGAAGCTGTACATCTGTATTTGCTGCAGAAGAACCGGATCCGACAACAGATGAAGCTGTTGTCAAGGCTGCAGAAGAAGAGTGGGAGATTGCCGTTGTACCTAAGGATTCCACCAATCCGTGGTTTGTACGTATGGATACAGGTGTTAAGGATTTTGCGGATAAGACTGGTGTAAACTGCTACCAGATCGATACCGGAACGATCGATGCAACAAAACAGGCTCAGCTTGTAGAAGACCTGATTGCTCAGGATGTTGATGCAATCTGTGTCGTACCTGTTGATATGGAATCTATGGATTCTACCTTAAAGAAAGCAAAAGATGCAGGCATCGTTGTTATTACTCATGAGGGTGCAGATCTTAAAAATGTTGATTATGACATTGAAGCATTCTCCAATGAAGGATATGGTGCATTTATTATGCAGAACCTTGCAGAGGCAATGGGCGAAGAGGGACTTTATACTACAATGGTAGCTTCTCTTACCAATGGTTCTCATAATGAGTGGGCAGATGCAGCTGTAGAGTATCAGAAAGAGAATTATCCGAATATGACTCTTCTGGAAGAAAATCCACGAGTTGAATCAGACGATAATGGCGATACTGCTTACAACGTAGCAAAAGAGCTGATCAAAACTTATCCGGATCTGAAAGGTATCATGGGAACATCTTCCTTTGATGCACCTGGTGTTGCAAGGGCAATCCAGGAGCTTGGTCTGGTAGACAAGTTCTTTACATCTGGTACAGGAATGCCGGCTGACAACGCAGAACTGCTGAAATCAGGCGTTCTGAAATCCCTGACATTGTGGGATCCTGCAAAATCAGGCGCAGCAATGGTTGACCTTGCATGTAAAGTCCTTAATGGCGAAGAAATCGCAGCTCCGGCAAACCTTTATGTAGATGGTTATACAGAAATGAACTTCCGTGAAGGTTCTGAAACTGTACTTGAAGGCCAGGGCTGGATCACGATCGACGCAGAAAACGTAGACGATCTCGGATTCTAAAAAATAAAGGGGATGCTGCAGATACATAAAAGGGGATGCAGCGTCCCCTGCTTTCTAAAATGTCTGTATGGTTCAGGCATGGGAGAGAAGAGAGGAGGAAAGTATGTCTCAGAGTTTATTAAAAGCAGAGCATGTAAAGATCTCTTTTGGAAATGTGCATGCACTTAGAGACGTATCCTTGGAAATTCTTCCCGGTGAGATCCATTGTCTTGCTGGAGAGAACGGATGCGGCAAATCAACAATTATTAAAATTATATCCGGTGTCTATCAGCGGGATGGCGGAACCATTGAATTTGATGGAAAAAAACTGGAAAAAATATCACCTATTGATGCGATCAATATGGGAATCCAGGTTATTTATCAGGATTTTGCCCTGTTTCCTAATCTGACAGTGGCTGAAAATCTTGCATTAAACACAGAACTTGCATCCCGGAAAAAAACAGTAAGCTGGAAAAATGTGCGTAAGATCGCAGAGGAAGCGGTTGCCAAGATCAATTTTGATGTGGATCTGGATGAAAAAGTGGAAAAGCTTTCTGTGGCACAGAAACAGATGGTTGCTATTTCCAGAGCTCTTATGTCCAATGCCCGTCTGATCATTATGGATGAGCCGACTACTGCTCTTACTAAAAAAGAAGTAAATTCTTTATTTAAAATAATTTTGAAATTAAAGGAACAGGGTATTGCAATCCTGTTTATCAGTCATAAACTTAATGAAGTGTTTGAAATTTCT
>URWL01000242.1 GCA_900551465.1 uncultured Blautia sp.
GCAAACAAAGAACAGCGCAAATTCCTGGAACTGTATTCCAAGCGGTATGAAATCCGTGTGCTGAAAGAGATCATGACTGATCTTTTTGATCACAGGGATACTGATCCGGTGGATATCACACCTTACTGTGAATTTTTCCGTAAGCATTCCCGACTGGATCTGGATGAGCTTACCGCCTGCACCACCATGGAGGAACTTATTGCTGCTCTGAAAGGGCACGAATTTTATCAGCCCCTTTCACAGATACGCAACCATGAAAACGCTTTGCTTTTCGACTATGGCATGGCTCTTGATCTGTATTATTTTTCACAGATCTGGAACGTGCGCAAAAAACTTTTTTCCGGAAATGATCTCAAAGAAATCACCACTGCCTATGGCGAAAAATTTGACATGCTGAATCTTCAGTTTATTTTCCGGTCAAAAAAATTTTTTCATATGGCGCCCGCAGACATTTATGCTCTGCTGATCCCTATGAATTATAAATTAAAAAAAGAAGAGATCAATGCTCTTGTGGAATCAACTACTTATGATCAGGCCCGCGCACTGTTCCGCAGGACTTACTATGGCAGAAAGTACGAACATCTGGAAGCTCACAACCTGGAAGAATTTTATAATGTCATGCTCCGGGATACGCTGGAAAAGGAAGCCCGCAGAGATCCTTACTCTGTAGCAGTCCTTTATTCCTATCTGTATCACAAAGAGCATGAGGTCTATCGCCTGACCATTGCACTTGAGTGTGTTCGTTACGGCGTGGATCCTCAGGAAGCGCTCCAGTATATCCGTAATAATTAACATTATTATCAACCCGGAGGTAACATCGTGATTGAAAAAATGAAATTTTTGAGCATCACAGGACCAAAGGCGGACATTGACAGAATGACGGAAACCTATCTTTCCAGATATGAGATCCATCTGGAAAATGCACTTGCTGAACTGACAGAGGATGCAAATCTGTCTCCGTTTTTGGAGATCAACCCCTATCGTGAAGCGCTCACTTCCATCAGCAGTTTTTATGAACAGCTGGAAGATCCGGAAAGCATCACTCCTCAGAAAATGGACACGAAAACTGCTGTTTCTGTAGTTCGAAGAATCCAGAGGGAGTCCCGGGAATTGGAAGAAACCCGCGAAAAGCTTCATGCTCAGCATGCGGAGATGATCGATTCCCTTAAGATCATCCGTCCATTCCGAAATCTGGAATATGACGTATCCGAAATCCTGAAGCTCCAGTACATCCATTATCGCTTTGGTCGTATTGAAAAACAGTATTTTAAAAAATTCGAAAAATATATCTATGATACACTGGATACTATTTTTCTGAAATGCAGCGAGGACGAACAATATTACTATGGCGTATATTTTGTTCCCAAACACCAGGCCCATAAAGTCCATGCGGTTTATTCCTCCATGCACTTTGAACAGATTTTTGTTCCCGACTGCTATCAGGGTACTGCAAAGGAAGCTTTTTCTATTCTGGACAAGCTTCACAAAGATATCCATGCCGGTCTTGAACAGAACAAAAAAGATGCAGAAAGATTCCTTACAGACAACCGTACCGCGATCGTTTCTGCCAAGGCAGCTCTGGAAGCCTGCTCTTCCAGCTTTGACATCCGAAGGCTTGCAGCCTGCACAAAGGGAGAAAACAATACTTTCTATATCCTGTGCGGCTGGATGACCGAAAAAGATGCTCTGGCATTCCAGGAAGATATCAAGGACGACGATAAGATCTTCTGTCTGATGGAAGATGAACAGTCTCCTGCCAAAAAGACGCCGCCTACCAAGCTTCATAATCCAAAGCTTTTCAGACCTTTTGAGATGTATATTAGAATGTACGGTCTTCCCGCCTATAATGAAATGGATCCCACCTGGTTTGTGGCGCTTACCTATTCTTTTATCTTCGGAGCAATGTTCGGAGATGTAGGTCAGGGTCTTCTCCTCTTCTTTGGCGGGCTGATCCTGTATAAAACAAAACGCATGGATCTGGCAGGCATTATCAGCTGCGCCGGAATCTTTTCCACTTTCTTCGGATTTATGTACGGCAGTATCTTTGGATTCGAGGAAGTACTGCACGCATTCTGGCTGAAACCAATGACAGCCATGATGGACGTTCCTCTTGTAGGCCGTCTGAATGCCGTGTTCGTTATTGCCATTGGATTCGGAATGTTCCTTATTCTGACCTGTATGGTATTTAATATCATCAATTCTGTACGCAACCATAATACAGAAAAAACATGGTTCGACAGCAACGCTGTTGCCGGACTTGTATTTTATGGCTCTATTGCCCTTTCTGCAGTACTTCTGGTTTCCGGGAAAAAGCTTCCTGCAGCAGCAGTTATGGCAGTAATGTTCGGTATTCCGCTTCTTCTGATGTTCCTGAAGGAGCCCCTTACCAATCTGGTAGAAAAGAAAAAACAGATCTTTCCGGAACAGAAAGGCATGTTTTTTGTACAGAGCTTCTTCGAGCTCTTTGAGGTACTGTTAAGCTACCTCTCCAACACCCTTTCTTTCCTGCGTATCGGCGCCTTTGCCGTCAGCCATGCGGCTATGATGGAGGTTGTGCTGATGCTTGCCGGAGCCACGGAAGGCGGTTCCCCAAACTGGATCGTCGTTGTTCTTGGAAATCTCTTTGTATGCGCCATGGAAGGCCTGATCGTTGGTATCCAGGTTCTTCGTCTGGAATACTACGAGATCTTCAGCCGCTTCTATGCCGGAAACGGACGGGAATTTCTTCCTTTCAAAAAAAGGGAATGCCAGTAAATATATAAGCAACCGGAAATTTTGTTACTGTGAGCAGTAACAAAATTTCCCCATAAAATTAATTTTATCATCAGGAGGATATTATCATGAACATGATCATTCAAATCGTAACAGCAATCGCACTGGTTCTCAGCATTATCGTACCTTTTGGCTGCTATTTCCTTGGAGAAAAAAGCAAAAAACGTTATAAACGTACATTAGCAGTAAACTGCTTTCTGTTCTTCGGCGTTATCCTTGTAGCTTCTGTCGTAATGTTTGCAGGAACTGCAAGCGTACAGGCTGCTTCCGGTGCTGAAAGCGGACTTGCTACCGGTCTTGGCTACATTGCAGCCGCTCTTGTTACAAGTATTTCCGGTCTTGGTTCCGGTATTGCCGTTGCCAGCTCCGCAAGCGCTGCTCTTGGCGCACTGAGCGAAGACGGTTCTCTTTTTGGTAAATCTATTATCTTCGTAGCTATGGCCGAAGGTATCGCTCTTTACGGACTGATCATCTCCTTTATGATCCTTGGTAAACTTTAAGAGGCATAATCTATGAAAATGTATTTAATCAGCGACAACATCGACACCTACACAGGCATGCGCCTGGCAGGTGTCGAGGGCGTAGTCGTCCATGAGCGTCAGGAACTTCGTGAAGCTCTGGAACGCACCATCGCAGACAAAGAAATCGGGATCATTCTCCTTACAGAAAAATTCGGAAGAGAATTCCCGGAAATCATTGATGACGTCCGGCTCCACCACAAAACTCCCCTGATCATTGAAATTCCTGACAGACATGGTACTGGACGGAAACCGGATTTTATCACTTCATATGTCAATGAAGCAATCGGACTGAAATTATAGGCAGGTGAAAACATGACAATCGATGAAAAACTGCAGCATTTTTATGATGTTTCCATAGAAGAGGCAAAAGAAGATGCGGCAAAAGAAATCCAGGAGCATCGGGAATCACTTTCCCAGATGCTGAATGAACACAAAGATGCCCGCAGACAGGGTGCAGAGGCAGAGATCAAGGCAGAAGCCGATCATGTCCGCAGAGAGATCAACAAAGCCCTTGCAGCAGAACAGATCACACTGAAACGTCACTGGTCAAGAAAACAGGAAGAGCTGAAAGACAATCTCTTCTCAGCAGTCAGAAAAAAAGTGGATGCATTTATGCAGTCACCGGAATATCTGGATTATCTCTGCAAACAGATCAAAAACGTTC
>URWL01000243.1 GCA_900551465.1 uncultured Blautia sp.
TTTGGAGGAATCAATGACTGGCCGGGAGAAGTGGAAACATCAGAAAAATAAGCATACTAAAATGAGTTCTGGGAAAGAAGGTGGGCAATCTTGAACAAAAGACAAGAAGTATTGGATTATGGCATTACATTTCCAGATGCTTATATTGACACCCCTTTTCATGATGATAATTGGGTACTGCTCAGATACAGAGGAAATAAAAAAGCATTTGCCTGGACTTATGAAAAAGATGGTTTTATGTGGGTAAATGTAAAGGTGGATCCGGAGTGGCGTGATCTGTGGAGAAATACATACGATGCAGTTATTCCGGGATATCATCAAAACAAAATACATTGGAACTCAATTAGACTTGATGACAGCATACCTGATGCTGAAGTGAAAAGAATGATTGCAGAGAGTTATGACTTGATCGTTGGTAAAAGAAAATCTTAATTTGATGGAGAACTGGATTATGAATAAAGCAATCATATATATACATGGAAAAGGTGGCAGCTTAGAGGAAGCGGCACATTATGAGCCACTCTTTAATGACCACGATGTAATTGGGTTTGACTATACTTCGCAGTTTCCATGGGAAGCAAAAGAAGAATTTCCAACATTGTTTGATGCTGTTTGCAGAAATTATGAATCTGTGGCTGTGATTGCCAACAGTATCGGAGCTTATTTTACCATGAATGCTTTGTCAGAGAAACGAATAGAAAAAGCGTATTTTATTTCTCCTGTTGTGAATATGGAGAAACTGATTACAGATATGATGATGTGGGCGAATGTAACCGAGGATGAACTACATACCAAAAAAGAGATTCAAACGGATTTTGGAGAGACTCTTTCGTGGGAATATCTATGTTATGTAAGAGAGCATTCAATTAAATGGAAAATCCCAACTCACATTCTGTATGGAGAAAAAGACAACTTGACCGATTACGAAACAATGTCATATTTTTCAAACCAAATAGATGCAACACTTACTGTTATGAAAAATGGAGAGCATTGGTTCCATACTGAAAAACAGATGGAATTCTTGGATAACTGGATTATACAGCTTATTTGAAAATTCCAGTTTTTTTGTTCAATTTGGTTTATGATAGGATATCATTACTAAAAAGTGTGCAGACAGAATATGAAGTGCGGGAAAGTAATTAATTACGTAAAGAGATAGGAGAATTATAATGATAAAGGAAATTGTGAGGGATATTTTCTTCTTGGGACAACCATCCCAGCCAGCTGAAAAAGAAGATATTCAAGTGGGAAAGGACTTGCAGGATACACTGCAGGCTAACCGGGAACGGTGTGTGGGCATGGCGGCAAATATGATTGGTGTAAAGAAGAACATCATTATTGTGAATATGGGATTTATAGATGTTGTAATGTTTAATCCAGTGATTATTTCTAAAAGCGGCATGTATGAAACAGAAGAGGGATGTTTGTCTTTAGATGGTGTTCGTAAGACAATCAGATACCAGGAAATAGAAGTGGAGTATTATGATTTTAACTGGAAAAAACAACGACAGAAACTGTCCGGTTGGACGGCGCAGATCTGTCAGCATGAAATAGATCATTTATCAGGAAAGATTATATAACTGTGAGTTTGATTCCTGTACGGGACGTTGTGGAATGATTAGCCCAAAATGCTCATTCACAGGTCTGTAAATGGTAAGATGAGCGCAGATGCTGTGTTGTTGGAGACAGAGGATAACAGGAACTGGAAATAGTAGTTTAAGAATTATATAGTATGATCAGAATGATGCAATAAAAATACAAAACGAAATTTTGAGATTTCGATATGATTCAGAACAGCTAAAAGTGAGGAAAAACAGATGTGGAAATGTCCAATATGTGGAAGAGAATTTAAGAATACGGAACAGAGTCACTACTGTTCGGTAAAACCAAAAACGATTGACGAATATATTGACTGTCAGGAAACTGCAAAAAAAGCAGATCTTTGTCTTATCAGAGAAGCATTGAAAGAGGCTCTGCCGGAAGCGGAAGAGCGCATCTCATGGAGTATGCCGACGTTTTGGAAGAGGCATAACATTCTTCATTTTGCAGCTGCGAAGAAACATATTGGTTTGTATCCGGGACCGGCAGCAGTTGAGGCGTTTTCTGAGGAACTTAAAAATTATAAGACAGACAAGGGAACCATTCGTATCCCATACGGCAAGGTTGATACAGATCTGATTAAAAGAATTGCCATATGGTGCTGCGAGACGGGAAATCATGCCTGAGATAAGGAGATACAGATGGAACCGATTGAAGAAATTATTCGAAATACAACGGAAGAAAGCCAGGCAAAGATAGACTGGACCAAAGCCTGGAGTACAAAATATCCTGTTCTTACTGTTTACCAGAAGGAAGTAGATATACCGAAGTATGCGGCAGAGATCCGTCGCATGTTTACAGAGCTTCAGGCAGATTACGGTTATTCAGAGCAGGATGCCATGCTGGTTCTGAAGGATATTATGGCTCATGAGTATATGGATAATCGTCCGAGGAAAACTAAAAATAAAGGTAATAAAGGGAAATAAATATGGAGAATGAAAAGGTATTTGCCATGTCTTTTTCAAAAGTTTATGGTCTTTTGGCAGCAAAAGCAGAACGAAAAGGACGCAGCAGAGCAGAAGTTGACCAAGTCACTTCATGGCTTACCGGATATACGATGCAGCAGCTTGAGGCGCTTATAGACAGTGAAATCACATATGGTGATTTTTTTCGACAGGCCCCGGAAATGAACCCGAACCGGGAAAAGATCACAGGTGTAGTATGTGGGGTTCGTGTTGAAAATATTGAAGATCCGCTGATGCGTGAAATTCGGTATCTGGATAAGCTGGTAGATGAACTTGCCAGGGGTAAGGCAATGGATAAAATTTTGAGAAAATAGAAAGATATAAACTTCAGATTACCCCTTCCTCAAAAATGCAGAGAATCAGCAGGGGCAGTGATTTACGGGATTTCTGTAAATTGCTGCCCTCTTTCTTATTTTAGTTTCTCTTTTTCAGCATTTAACAGCTCAATATTAATGTTATTTTCGCTGGCGGTTTTATCAATCCATAGATTCAGTGAATCGATAGCCAGGGATACTTCATCCAGTTTTTTACTGATAAAAGCAAAGTCTTTGATCTCATCATCTGAAATCGTTCCATCTCGTGAAATCTGAATCAGTCGGCTGGTTAGTGGATTGATCTCATTCAGGCTGGCAATTGTTTCCAGGATAATATTGGATAATTCAGATATCTCAATTTCCGGAACATAACGTCCCCCAATGGTACATTTGTGAGAACAATAGTAATTGCAAAGCTCTGGCTTTTTATAACAATCTGCCATCTGGATGATATCGTAAGGCGTTGGCTCCTGAAGTTCATATTCGATTTTTTCAATTTTTGAGGCAGATACGCCGACCATATTTTCACTTGCCTTTTCGCGTGTCAGTCCCTGCGCTTCCCGGCAGAGCTGATATATATTTTTATTTTCTCTTGTGGATTGCTTGCCCATTATTTCCCCCTATCTCTCTAAAATAGAGAAATACATAAGTCTAAATCTTCTCATACATCGTGTATTTTTGTACATAAAATAATTATACTGAAAACATAGAAAAACGGCAAGGATAAGTCGGGAAAAATGAGGTGTCAGGATGGATACAGCAAAAAGAATACAGGATAAATCAGTACTGAAACCGGCAAATCAGCAAAAACAGATAAGCACATTGGCATAATGGAGGTAGAAAAATGTTATCATTCTTATTTACTATTTGTATGATATGGGTATTTGGTAAATTGTTATTTTTGGGAATCAAAGCGGCATGGGGAATTTCAAAGTTTTTGGTTACGATTGTACTTCTGCCTTTGATATTGATCGGACTGGCTGCAGGCGGATTGATATACATAGCATTTCCGATATTGATTATAGTAGGAATTGCTGTGTTGGTTTTATCAAAAGCATAAC
>URWL01000244.1 GCA_900551465.1 uncultured Blautia sp.
GACATATGAACCTCTGGGAATAAATAACTGGTATGTATTTTCTGTACTGGTAGAGGAGTACCTTGGAGATTATGCGACAAAAATCGAAACCATATTTTTTGGCATGCTGTGGGGAATACTTATTGGCCTGTTTTTACTGGTAGGGCTGATAGGGCGTTATATTTTTACTGACCTGCGGGAAGTAAAAAAACACAATGAAGAATTAAGCCTTAAAAATTCTCTTCTGTTTATGGTAGTAAAGCATACAAATGATATTCCATTTGAGGTTGATTTCCAAAATAATACGCTGACAGTATACAGCAATACGAATTCTGAACAGCCGCTGGTTCGTAAAATTGAATACTATGCACCGGAAAATATGCTTTCTCATGGGTGGATTACTGCAGAGGAATATCCTGATTACAGAGATAGTTTTAAGAAACTGATCAGAGGCGAAAAGATCCAGCCGGTTGTTTTTAAAATGAAAATAAATGGAAAATGGGATTATAACAAGCTCCATATAAAAATTGTCAATCAGAATCGTATGATAGGATTTCTGGAAGATTATAACGAACAGATGCTTCAGGAACAGAAGATAAAAGAAATCAGAATTAAAAGTCAGACGGATTCGTTAACGGGATTGTACAATAGGGAACATTTTACTATAGAGTGCAATAAATATATAAAAGAAGAAGCAAATAATCCCAATGGAAAAATATCGGCATTGTTTCTATTGGATCTGGATCATTTTAAAAGCGCAAATGATACTTTAGGACATATGACCGGAGATCAGATACTAAGAGAATGCGGCAATAAAATGAAAGCTATAATAAGGGAGACGGATCTTGCAGGAAGACTGGGAGGGGATGAATTTGTTTTGTTTATCCGTAATGCAAAAGATATGCAGTCTCTTCGGATCTGCGCAGAAAAAGTGAATCAGGTTCTGAAACAGTCTTATGGAACAGGAACGAATTCTGTAACAATAAGCGCTTCAATCGGAATTGCGGTATGGACTACAGAAAAATCTTTTGAAGATTTATATAAGATGGCGGATCAGGCCCTTTATAAAGCAAAAGACAAAGGAAGAGACAGATATCATATAGTACTGAAGGATAAGGATGGAAGTATTTTCCAGATAGAATAAAATTTAATATACGGCAGCTGCAGAGAATTCTGATCTGCTGATGAAAAAAGAGTACAGAAAACTCAGAAGAGAGAAATCTGTACTCTTTTTTTGAGGATTAATTTTGTTCCGAGAGAGAAAAAGAATAAATCTCTGAATATTTTTTGTAAAAGTAATCCAGCAGAGGCTTTGCAGAAACTTCTTTGCCGCAGAGACGTTCAGTGACTTCATGTGAAGTGTAAAGACTTCCGTATTGATGAATATTAGTATTTAACCAGTTTGTGATTTCCATAATCTTACCCTGGGAGAGAAGCTGGTCTACGCTTCCAAGATCTTTTTCAATAGCTTCCAGGAACATGCCATCATATATAGAACCCAGAAGATAGGATGGAAAATAGCCAAAGGAACCATCGGACCAGTGTGTATCCTGAAGCACGCCCTCTGCATCACAGGAAGGACGGATTCCAAGAAGCTCCTCCATTTTGTCATTCCAGAGTCCGGGAAGTTCTTCGGTGGTTACTTCATCATTGAATATGGCACGTTCAATCTCATAGCGCAGGATGATATGGAGACAGTAGGTTACTTCATCTGCATCTATGCGGATCATGCTGGGCTGTACGAAATTTATGGCCTTGCAGAAAGTATCAAAAGGAATTTTGCGGAAATCAGGCAGAAATTCACCAAGTTTGTCGTAGACAGGTATCCAAAAGTTAGGATTTCTGCCAAGGATATTTTCGTAGAACCTGGATTGGCTTTCGTGGAGTCCCATCATATTTACCTGCATAACAGCTGTGTGTTTATAGGAGGGATCAATATTTTGATCAAAAATAGCATGTCCTCCTTCGTGGATAGCGCTGAAAATTGCTGCCAGAGGATCTTCTTCACGGAAATGGTTCGTGATACGAATATCTCCGTAACCTATTTCAGAAGTAAACGGATGCTCACTTTCTGCAGTGGTTCCTTTTGTAAAGTCAAAGCCCATATAGGAAAGAAGCATATCCTGTAATTTTTTCTGACCGGAAACAGGATAGGTTCCTTTCATGGCAGACAGGTCCGGCTGCCCTGACTGGTGTATTTTTTTCAGAAGCGGGCGAAGCCCTTCTTTTAATTCTTTAAACAGATGGTCGATAGTCTGACTGTCAATGCCCTCTTCAAACATATCCAGAAGAACTTCATATGGCTTCTGGTCCGGTTCCATATAACGAACATACTGCTTGGTCATCAGAATGATCTTGTCCAGATAAGGACAGTAAATAGAAAAATCACTGGCTTTTTTTGCAGTTTCCCAGGCTTTTTGAGAGCGGGCCTTCAGTGTTACATATTCTGTGTAAAAATCCTCAGGGACGCGGCAGAAGCGTTCATAATCCCGGAGTTCACGTCTGACAGTGACTTTTATGGCATCATCCAGCGCTTCGTAATTTTCCGGGGAAGAAAGTTCTCTTAGAAGAGCACCGTATTCTTCAGAGGTAGAAAGCCGGAAAGCTTCGGTAGAAAAATAACCGATGGCCTCTGCCTTGGAATCAACTCCCTTTTCCGGAGTCATAGTAGCCAGATCCCAGTAAAGAAGATTTTCTATAGTCTGGTACTGTTGGATTTTTTTCATGTGATCTTTTAATTTCATGATGAGTTCGTTCATTTTTTCATCTCCTTGCATATATGATTTTTATGAAGAGTATTTCCTGTTTATGGTATCACAAAACAGGAAAAGAAAAAAGATATATATTTCTGGCATATGTCAAAAAAGTTATTGACATATGTCGTAATTGATTTATAATAAGATTAAATGACATATGTCAGAAAAAGGAGGTGTGGAGATGCCAAGACCGACGAAATGCAGGAAGGTATGCAGACTTCCGGGGACTCTTTCCTTTGTTCCGGGGGAATCCGGTGAAGATGCCGGAGGTGTGATCCTGACAGTAGATGAATATGAAACCATCCGACTGATAGACAGGGAGGGATTTTCTCAGGAAGAATGCGGTGAATATATGCAGGTGGCACGCACCACGGTTCAGCAGATCTACACATGTGCCAGAAAAAAGATTGCCACAGCCATTGTAGACGGACTTCCTATACGGATCCAGGGTGGTAATTATCAGATCTGTGAGGGAGGAAGAAATTATTACGGCTGCGGAGGATGTAAAAAAAGGCGGTTTAAAAATATGGAACAAGGAGGAAAGACCAATGAGAGTGATTTTACCGGCAGATGAGGAAAAAGATGTGATCTGTGCGACTTTTGGAAGAGCACCTTATTTTGCAGTTCATGATACAGAAACCGGAACAACGGAATTAAAGGAGAATCCGGCTTCTCAGGTTCAGGGAGGAGCCGGACTGAAAGCTGCTCAGTTTGTACTGGATTGTCAGGGGGATGTGCTGATCACACCACGCTGCGGTATGAATTCTGCGGAAGTCCTTCAGGCTGCAGATGTTGAAATTTATAAATCGGAAGGAGTAGGAGTCAGTCAGAATATTAAAGCTTTTAAAGAAGGAAAATTATCTGTTCTGACTCATTTCCACGGAGGATATCAGGGAATACGATGAAAATTGCAGTTTTAAGCGGAAAAGGCGGGGCCGGAAAAACACTGACAGCTGTGAATCTTGCTGCTGCTGCCGGACAGGCAGTTTATATTGACTGTGATGTAGAGGAGCCAAACGGCCGTCTGTTTTTTAAACCGCAGAATATAAAAGCGGCAGATGTGACAACAGCTCTTCCGGAGTTTGATCCGGAGAAATGTACAGGCTGTCGTACCTGTGTGGATTTTTGTCGGTTTCATGCTCTGGTCTATATCAAAAACAGACCAAAGGTATTTCCTGAGGTATGCCATTCCTGTGGG
>URWL01000245.1 GCA_900551465.1 uncultured Blautia sp.
AGGTTGTAATAAATTTAGTATGGAAGCATTTGCTCAGTGGTCCTAATGCAGGGAAGATACACTGAACGTCTACTACGATAGCTTCACATGCACCTGTGAGAACTACGTTCTCCTGCTGCAGGAAGTTACCTGCCATCGGAATTCCACGGCGCATAGCAACTTCATTGGAAGTACAGCAGACACCGGATACGGTGATTCCTTTTGCTCCAACAGATTTTGCATAGTCGATCATTTCCTTGCTGTCTGCATACTCGCAGATCATCTCAGAAAGACTCGGGTCATGTCCGTGAACTACGATGTTTACGTTTTCCTCAACCATAACACCAAGGTTTGCTTCAGTGTCGATTGGCTTCGGTGTTCCAAAAAGAACGTCAGAGAATTCTGTTCCCATCATGGAACCGCCCCATCCATCGCCAAGGCCGCAGCGGATAGACTGTTTTACAAGTGCTTCCGGAAGAGAAGAACATCCCATATGTGTCATATGTAAGGAAGAAGAAACCTCACGGTCGATCGCACGTGGTGCAAGCTCGTTTTCGATAAGTTTTTCTTTCTGTCCTTCCGGCATTCTGTCAAGGAATCTCTGATATCCAAAAGGCTTACCATATTCCATAAGACCAACCTCTGCAACCTCATGTGCAAGGTCATAGATATCTTTGCCTTCTGTTTCGATATCCCATTCTTTTGCAATACGGATCAGTTTCTCCGGATCCTTTACCTTGTAGTTTCCGTCTGCTGCTGTGCAGTGCAGAGTGTGGCAGATTTCACGACCGTGGTCAGAGTGTGCAGATGCTCCTCCAGCTGTGAATTTCAGGTAGTTACGTCCTACGATACCATGTGCATCACATCCGCAGATTCCTCTTGGAGCTTTTGCTGTGATACGGCATGGTCCCATGGAACAGATACGGCAGCAAATACCCTTTTCACCGAATTTACAGTGTGGGCTCTGGTTTTTTACACGCATCTGCCAGGAATCCGCGCCAACTTTGGCTCCGGTCTCTAACAGTCTGTTGGTGGCAGCTTCAAATTCTTCCACTGTCGTTAATTTGAATTCACTCATTATAGACCTCCTTTAATGATACATGATACTTCATGTATATTTTTCTTTCCTTGTATTTTTTAATAAACCATGGAACAGAACCCATCCCCGCCCATGGGTTATTTCATGTAAAAAGCAACCAGGGCTTCTCCTCCCCGGCACAACATCTCTGCTCACCGGGAGCAGAGACGTACAATATATTACAGTTCCAGGTTATCCACAATTTTGCGAAGCGCCTGTTTCACAGGATTATCCTCCGGAAGCGATGCTGTGGGGCGTCCCTCGCAGTCATATTCATAAACCGCCTCATCCTGAGGAACCACACCCAGAAGCTTCAGTCCCTGATTTTCAATCTCTTCCATAACTCCCGGATTCAATTCTCCCTTAGGAGCCCGATTGACGATCAGACCTACCGTAGCCGGATGCATATTACATTCCTCGATCAGCTTGGCAATTCTTCCTACCGCCTGAATTCCTCGTCTGGAACAGTCGCTTACCAGAATTGCTGTCTGCATTCCCGGAAGAACACCGCGGCTGATATGTTCCATTCCAGCTTCATTATCTACCACAAAATAAGGATAATTGTTCTGATATTTTGCAAGCTGTGCCTGCAGAAGTCCATTTACATAGCAGTAGCATCCCTTGCCCTGTGTTCTGCCCATAACAAGCAGATCGAAATCATCATCTTCAATCAATGCGTCCTCGAATCTGAGTTCTGCATAATCTGCCTTGGACATTCCTGTGGGAATCGGGCTTTTTGCCGCAAGCTCTGCCTGAGCGATCTCTTCACGGACATCGCCTAAGGTAGTATCCACTTTCACGCCAAGAACTTCATTCAAATTGGAATTCGCATCCGCATCTACTGCAAGAACCGGTCCCTTGCCCTTCTCACAGAGATACTGGATCAGCATTCCGCATAAGGTTGTCTTTCCTACGCCGCCTTTACCTGCAACGGCAATCACATGTGCCATATAATAGCTGCCTCCTGATTTCTGTCAAAATTAAATCTGCGCTGTCTTATTCACAGCTGAGTTTCACAATACTGTTGGCCAGATCCACCATAAGGATCTTTCCTTCTACAATTCTCTCATCACCCATGATGTCGCGAAGAATCACCTTTTCCCCATCCACATCAATACGGCTTACATTTTTAAAGATCACGGAATCATCGCTGTTTTTATATACAGTTGCAAGACACATATCTGTTACCTCCTGATGTCAGTTTTTACTTCAGTTCTTCTTTTACAAGCGTCAGGGCAAGTCCCAGACGCATATTGCTTTTCTGGAAATCCGCAACTGCGTCTCTGATAGCCTTTGCAGATGCATTCAGTCCCATTTTGTCCAGATTGTCTGCCATCTGGTCAAGCTCCTGAGCATGGTGCTCATTATGCTGAAGCATATAGGTAAGAAGAGCTACTGTTTCCTTTCCGCAGTCTCCTCCCTGGCAGCTGCCGCAATGTTCATGTGTATGATTCTGGCACTCTCCCTCATGAGAATGGACGTGTTCTCCGCCTGCCTCATGAGTATGCGCATGAGAATGTGTCACCCCGTCTGCATGTGTATGCTCATGGGTATGTTCGTGTGTATGTTCATGTCCATGCTGGATCAGATTACCGTTTTCGTCTTTGATAAGATGCATTTTTACTCCTTTCTCAATTGCTTTATAGCATAGAACAGAGCCTTCACTTTTTAAAAAAGTGCAGACTTCTGACAAGAATTTATCAATTATATATATTATACATCTTTCCCTGTAGATAAGCAAGGTATTCTTAATAAAATTCCCTTAAAAATATATAAAAAACACCGTTATTCATTTCACTGTTTTTAACACTTTTTCAACTTTTTCTTCTTTTACGCTTTCATTGATATTTCTCTAACAATCATGTCTTTTTATTAACATAATATATACACATGTCTTCGTAGTAAATATTTAATAAATTTGATGTTCTTCTTTCACATTTTTATGTTATAATAGCACGCATGTGAGTAAGGAAATAATCGGTAGACGGCCAAAAACAGGCTGAAAGCAAGGAGGACACATTTTGACAACTGCCGTATTTTTAAACAATGATAAAAAAATGCCTCTTCTGGGGCTGGGGGTATATAAAGCAACCAAAGAAAACGAAGCCGAAAACGCGATCATCCACGCTGTAAAATGCGGATACCGGCTGATCGATACCGCTTCCGCATACAAAAATGAAGAAGGGGTGGGAAGGGGCATTGCAAAATGCGGCATCCCCAGAAAAGAGCTTTTTATTACCACAAAAATCTGGAACAACGCACAGCGGCTCGGAGATATAGACGGAGCTTTTCAACGGAGCCTTGATCGTCTTGGTCTGGATTACATTGATCTTTACCTGATCCACTGGCCAGTTCCAGGATGTTATCTCAGTACCTGGAAGGAGCTGGAAAAAATCCTTAGTTCCGGCAGAGCACAATCTATCGGAGTCAGCAATTTCGGGATCCATAATCTGGAGGAGCTGAAAAAAGTATCCGGCATCATACCGGCCGTTAATCAGATCGAATGCCATCCTCTCTGTTATCCCAGGGAGCTGATCGACTATTGCCAGGAAAACGGCATTCAGGTTCAGGCTTACGCCCCTCTGGCCAGAGGTGCATATCTGGATCATGACGTATTGTGTGTTCTTGGCACAAAATATGCCCACACTCCGGCCCAGGTCGGGTTGCGCTGGGCAGTACAAAAAGGAATTTCCGTCATTCCCAAATCCACCAATCCCGAACGCATAGAGTCTAATGCAAGGATTTTTGATTTTACGATCGATCAGGAAGACATGGATCTTCTGGATACTCTGAACCAGGATTACCATAGTGCCAGTGTCCCTGAAGACCTGAGAGGCATTTCACTTTAAGCAGCTGCGCATATGATTACACC
>URWL01000246.1 GCA_900551465.1 uncultured Blautia sp.
AGTGTAGGCAGTTCAGAATATACTCTTCCAAAAACTGTCCCCTGCTCCTCCAGATAATGCAGTATTTTTACCAGATTATTTTTCGCCTCTGTGCAGTGAACCGTAAGAATATCATCTTTATAATCCACCTGAAACACATGAGGAATCTGTCTGATCTGTGCAAGCTGTTCTGAAGTCAGAGCCACTGCCTCAATGGTTACCTTTTCTCCTGTTTTGATCATTCCTGTAAGCTGTTCCTTGGTTCCCACTGCAATGCATCTTCCATGATCCATTATGGCGATCCTGCTGCAAAGCTGCTCTACTTCTTCCATGTAATGAGAAGTATATATAATTGTAGAACCCTGACGATTCAGTTCTCTGATCCCCTCCAGAATCCGGTTCCTGCTCTGAGGATCCACTGCTACCGTCGGTTCGTCCAGTATAATAAGCTTCGGTTTATGAGCAATGCCGCAGGCAATGTTCAGTCTTCTTAAAAGACCGCCCGAAAGCTTTTTGGGACGCATTTTACGATAATCTTCAAGGCCGGTAAATACAAGTGCCTCCTCCACAAGCTGCTTTTTTCTTTTGCGGTCCTTCACATATAGTCCACAAAAATAATCAATGTTTTCATATACTGTCAGTTCCTCAAAAACCGCCACATTCTGAAGCACAATGCCGATCTGGCTTTTTACCTCGTAGCTGTCCGGAGACATCTCCTCACCCATGATCCGGATACTTCCCTTGTCATATTTTAAAAGCGCCAGCATACAGCTGATGGCTGTTGTTTTTCCGGAACCGTTCGGTCCCAGAAGTCCGAAGATCTCCCCCTCCATGATATCCAGGTTCAGATGATCCAGCGCCACCAGGGATCCATATCTTTTTACCAGATTTTCTATATGTACGATCCCTTCTTTTTCCCACTCTGTTCTGCCCATAATCTCCTCCTTTTCCCACATACCTGCTATTGACCGGCCTATCTGAGACTGGATTCCCGCCGTGTTTGCCGTTTATATCGCCTGTGGTTTCTTATTGATCTTACTGGTATTATAGCAATCCTGTTTCTCTTCCGATAGTGAGCACCGTCATCTTCTCATATGACAAATGTCATAATCTTCCATGAAAAAGCTTTTTTCTTTGCCACAAAAGCAGTTTTATATTATACTGAAAGCATCATCAGCATTTACTCCGGAGCCATTTTGGAACAGCTCCGCCACCGGGAGGAACAACTATGAACCGCATTCAGGATATGGGATTTTTAATACTGTTCAGCTTCTTTTCTCTTTTATATTGTAAGCCGGACTATGGATTTGTGCTGGCATTTCTTCTCTGTCTTTGTTTTTGCTCCATAGGATATGTAACAGAAAGTTCCCGTGGCCATCTGGCTGCCGGCCTTATTCTGATCAGCTTTTCCCTTTTTCTTCCCCGGCTCTGTATTTTCTTTCCTGCAGTTTTTTATATATTTTTTATGGATCATCTGTATATTCCAGTTTCTGCAGGAAGCATTCTCTGCTGTTATCATATTATCTCCGCAGATAAAAACAGAATGCTTTTCCTTATGTGGATCTTTCTGCTTACGGCTCTTTCCTTCTGCCTGCAGCGCCGCACTGAAATCTCTGAAAATCTGGAACAAAAACTTATGAAGCTCCGGGATGACAGCACAGAGAAAAATCTCCTTCTTTCAGAAAAAAACAGGATGCTTGTGGAAAAACAAAACTCTGAAATTTATGCGGCCACTCTGAAAGAGCGAAACCGCATTGCCCGGGAGATCCATGACAATGTAGGCCATCTCCTTTCCCGTTCTATCCTTCTTACCGGCGCAGCAAAGACTGTCAATAAAGAACCTGCTCTGGACTCTGTACTGGAAAATCTGGATCAGTCATTAAATCAGGCCATGACAAGTATCCGGACAAGTGTCCATGATCTTCATGACGATTCCATAAACCTGAAAGAGGCAGTCACCGGAGTGGCTTCGGAATTTCAGTTCTGTCCGATAACACTGGATTACGATATGGGATATGAGGTTCCAAAAGAGATTAAATACTGTTTTATCAGCATTATAAAAGAAAGTCTTTCCAATATCTCCAGACACAGCAGCGCCACTGAAGGACATATTACCCTGAGAGAACATCCGGCTCTGTATCAGCTCTGTGTTGAAGACAATGGAAAAACCTCCGATCCATCAAATAAAATGAACGTTCACGTTTCCTCTGACAGCCGCTCCCGCGGCATCGGGCTTTCCAACATAAAGGATCGGGTGGAATCACTGAAGGGAACCCTTCAGATCACTGCAGACAATGGTTTTCGGCTTTTTATCACCATCCCCAAAGAACAGGAGTAAAAAATGAATGTTTTGATCGTAGACGACGATATTTTTGTATCAGGAGCATTAAAGACCATTCTGGAATCCAGCGGCGATATCACAGTTCCGGCCACTGGATCTGATGGAAAAGAAGCGGTTGAATTATTCCGCAGATATCATCCGGACGTACTTCTTATGGATATCCGAATGAAAGAAGTAAGCGGCCTGGATGCAGCCGCAGAAATACTGAAAGAATTTCCGGATGCCAGGATTCTCCTTCTCACCACCTTTTCCGATGACGAGTATATCGTCCGCGCGCTGAAGCTTGGCGCCAAGGGATACCTTCTGAAACAGGATTATGCCAGCATCCTTCCTGCCCTCCGGGCTGTTTATTCCGGGCAGACTGTTTTTGGTCATGAAATCATATCCAAAATCCCTGAACTGATCCAGTCCGGCCCTTCTTTTAACTACCGGGAGCATGATATCAGCGAGCGGGAACAGGAGATCATCCGCCTGATCGCAGACGGACTCAGCAATAAGGAGATTGCTGCCCGTCTGTTTCTCAGTGAAGGAACGGTACGAAATTATCTGAGCTCTGTCCTGGATAAGCTGCATCTCCGGGACCGGACTCAGGTAGCGGTATTTTATTACCGGAACCGTTAAAGGTCTCTGAACATTTCATGCCACTCTTCGCCGCCCCATAGGGATTCGGAAAGTCCCATATCCTGAAATCCAAATTTCCGGTACATTTCCACCTTTTCCTCCAGACAGGTAAGAACCAGACGCTTACGGCCCTTCTGCCTTTCCCTTTGGACATAATGCTCCACCAGTTCTCTTGCAAGACCCTGTCCCCGATAATCCGGAAGCACGGCAAGACCTGTCAGCATAATATTTTTTCCTCTGGGATCATGAAGAGAGGCATCTGTAAAAACTTCATCCCTAAGATGCTTTTCTTCCGTGGCAATCCCGTTAAGAAATCCTGCGATCCTTCCGTTTCCTCTGTCCACTGCCACCATAAATATCTCAGCAGCAGCCTGGATCCTTTCTTTCATGAATTGAGGGGCGCAGGCCTCATTTGGCGGAAAGCATTTCTGTTCCAGAGCTGCCGCCTCATCTGTTTCTTCTGTCCGCACACTGCGGAATTCAAACTGCTCTTCTATTTTTTTACTTTCTTGATTTTTCATCTGTTATTATCTGCCTTTCTGAAAACCTTTATTCATTCTCTGCATCCTTCTGCTGTTTTTCACAAATCTTTACTGTTGCACTTTCAATCTGGTGATCCTTAACACTGCTGATATGTATCTGCAGATTCTGAATCTGAACGTCAATATCCTGTTTTCCATCCTCCGGTATCCATCCCAGCTTCTGAAATACCAGTCCTGTCACTGTATCAAATTCCGAAGAGGCAATTTCCACACCCAGGGCATCCTCAAACTCCTCAATTTCCACATTTCCACTGATCATCCAGGTGTCTCCATTCATTTTTTCCATATAGGGATCTTCCTTCTCATCCTCTGTCGGTTCATCCTCCAGATCTCCAACCAGCTCTTCTATCAGATCATATAAGGTAACAATTCCTGTCATACCGCCATATTCATCAATGATGACCGCCATGGATTTTTTCTCTGTTTTCATATTTTTAAACAGAAC